>JBEKZN010000208.1:0-4112 GCA_049509815.1 Opitutales bacterium | reverse complement strand
CTAATGGGCTTGCCGGGCGAGGCGGCGGCGGGCGAGCCAGGAGTTGAAGGTGTCGAGGGCGACGGCGGCGATGATGGCGGCGCCGATGATGATTTTGCTGTAGTTTTGGTCGAGGTCGAGGTCCACGATGCCGGTATCAATCATCTGGATGATGAGGGCGCCGAGCATGGCGCCGAGGGCGGAGCCGCGGCCGCCGGTGAGGCTGGCACCACCGACAACGGCGGCGGCAATGACGTTGAGCTCGTAGCCCTGGCCGTCACTCGAGGAGGCGGCGCCGTAGCAGCCGATGGCCATGAGGGCCGCGACGCCGGTGGCGAGGCCGGAGATCAAGTAAACGCCGAGCTTGACGCGGGCGACGTTGATGCCGCTGAAGCGGGCGGCGATTTCGTTGCCACCGACGGCATAGACGCGGCGGCCGGCGGCGAGGCGGGTGAGATAGAGAGCACCGATGATCGTGACCAGCACCATGACGAGCAAAGGCACAATGGCGAGGCCGTTGCCGACTTCGTAGTTGACCATGGCCTGGAGCTGGGGCGGAAAATCCGTGACCGACTGGCCGGTGGTGAGGACGAAGGCGATGCCGCGGAGAATGGCCATCGAGCCAAGCGTGATGATAAAGGGGTGCATGCGCAGCCCGACAATGAAGCCGCCGTTAATAAGGCCGCAAAGCGCGCCGATACCGACGCAGGCCGCGGCGCCGAGGATGACACCGAGCCAGGAGGATGCGGCCTGCGCAGGGCCGCTGGGTCCGTAGTGATGGAGGACAAGGGCGCCGACGACCGAGGCGAGGGCATAGATGGCGCCGACGGAGAGATCGATGCCGCCGGAGATGATGACGACGGCCATGCCGACGGCCATGATGGCGATGAAGCTGGTTTGCTTGGCGAGGGTGACCAAGCTGCGGGCATTAAGAAATTTATTTTCGATGTGAAACAACGGGACCATCCGGCCATCGGCGTTGGCGACGCGCCGGATGGCGTAGGTGCCGTCGGGGAGGTGATCGTAAACGGGCTGTTTGACGGAGCCGCTAAAAACGGCGATGCCCAGCCCCAGCACGAGGACGACGAGAATCAGGCCGCTTTCCTGAAAGTGAAAAAGTGAACGCAGGCGCGAGGGCACGGGGAGGCGTGGAAAGGTTGAAGCGTTGATGCGATACAACGTTAAAATGCGGAAGCGTCAATTATATGCCAATGGATTAAACTGGGGAGCATCCACCGCCACCAGACGGCGGCGGGCGTGATGGGGGGCGAGGTGGGCGGCGAGCCAGGCGGCGGTTTTGTCCTTATAGGTGGGGTCGAGGTTTTCCCAGCGGCCCATGACATGGGGGCCATCTTTGATGGTGATGAGGTCGCAGGGGACGCCGAGGGCGAGGAGTTTGGCCTGCCATTGAACGGATTGCTGGTAGGGGACGGATTTGTCGGCGGTACCGTGGACGAGGAGGTAGGGCGGGAGATTTTTGTTCACGAAAAAGATGGGGGAGACGTCGTGGAGGGCCTGGAGAGTGGTGTTGCTCATGGGCAGGCCGGGAGGGATGCCGAGGAGCTGTTGCATGGATTTGCTGGGGCCGCCGCGGCGCTGGGTGTCGGCGATGTTGTCGCAGGGAGCGTAGAAGGCGACGACGGCGGCGACGTGGGTGGCGGGAGTGGCACGGACAGCGACCATGTCCACGATTTCGCCGCCGGCGGATTCGCCGACGAGGGCGAGGCGGGCGGGGTCGATGTGGAACTGCGCGGCGTGGGCCTTGACCCAGCGAACGGCGGTTTCGACGTCCTCGACACAGGCGGGGTAGCGAAATTGCGGCGCGAGGCGGTAATCGACGGAGAACCAGGCGATGCGGGCTTTGGTGAGAGGGGCGAAGAGCGGGGAGATTTCGGTGGATTTGTTGCCGCCGGACCAGCCGCCGCCGTGGACGAGGATGGCAGCGGGGAAGGGGCCGGGGCCGTCGGGAATGTCGGCGTCGAGCTTGAGGCTGATGTTGCCGGGGTGGGCGTACTCGATGTCGGTGGTGAGGCCGGCGAAAGCGCGCGGGGCCAGCGCGAGGAGCGCGAGCAGGAGAAGTAATTGTTTCATCGCGGCGGTTGGGGTGTTCCGCGCAGGCGGGAGAAATCAAGCGCTGGCGTTTTGGGCGTCGGAGTTGTAGCGGGCGGACTGTTCGTCGGCGTGGTAGGAGGAGCGGACGAGGGGGCCGGATTCGATGACGCCGAAGCCGAGTTCGACGGTGCCAAATTGTTTCCAGCGGGCGAATTCCTCGGGCGGGGCCCAGCGGTCGATGGGGGCGTGCTGGGGGGTGGGCTGGAGGTACTGGCCGATGGTGAGGATGTCCACGCCGGCGGCACGGAGGTCGCGCAGGGCCTGGGCGATTTCGTCCTCGCGCTCGCCGAGGCCGAGCATGATGCCGGACTTGGTGACGAAGCCGCGGGACTTGGCGTGGCGCAGGACGTCGAGCGAGCGCTGGTAGCGGGCGGTCTTGCGGATGGCGCGCTGGAGGCGCTCGACGGTTTCGAGGTTGTGGTTGAGGATGTCGGGCCGGGCGTCGAGGACGGTGTCGAGGGGCTCGCGGCGGCCGAGAAAATCGGGAATGAGGACTTCGATGGCGGTGCCGGGGTTGTGATGGCGGACGGCGCGGATGGTGGCGGCCCAGACGGAGGCGCCGCCGTCATGGAGGTCGTCGCGGGCGACAGAGGTGATGACGGCGTGGCGCAGGCCCATGCGGGCGACGGCGTCGGCGACGCGGGCGGGTTCGCCGAAATCGAGCTCGGTGGGGCGGCCGGTCTGGACGGCGCAAAAGGTGCAGGAGCGGGTGCAGATGTTGCCCAGGATCATGATAGTGGCGGTGCCGCGGGACCAGCATTCGCCCATGTTGGGGCATTGGGCGGACTGGCAGACGGTGTGCAGCTTATGGCTGTCCACGAGTTCGCGGGTGTGGCGGTAGGCGGGACCGGCGGGGAGCTTGGCGCGGAGCCAGGCGGGCTTGCGGGCGGTGTCCATGAACGAAAAATCAGGAATTCAAAATTTAAAATTCAAAATGGAAGAAGGGAAAGAGAAGAGAGGATTATCCACGAATGGCGGCGAATGGCCACGAAATTTTTTCGGGCAGGAGTTTACGGTTTGCGATTCGCGATTAAAGGTTTTGGGTTTGAGAACACGGCGGATTTCCCGGTGTTTGCATAATTTTTTAAGAGGGGCCAGAATTCGGCGGCGAGGGTGCGTTTGATTTCGTCGAGGGGCGGGGTGTGGTTGGGGCCGAGTTCGCGGGAGAGGGAGGTGGTTTCGGCTTGGGCGGGCGACAGACCGCAGGGGATAATGCCAGTGAAAGGGGCGAGGTCGCCGTCGATGTTAAGGGCGAAGCCATGCCAGGCGACCCAGGAGCGGACGGCGACGCCGAGGGCGGCGATTTTGCGGCGGCCGAGCCAGACGCCGGTCTGGCCGGGGTTGCGGCCTGCGGCGAGGCCGAGGCAGCCGAGGGCGTTGATGATGGTTTGCTCAAGGAGGCGAAGGTAGGCGTGGAGGTCGCGGCGGGGTTCGAGGCTGACGATGGGGTAGCCGACGAGCTGGCCGGGGCCATGGTAGGTGACGTCGCCGCCGCGGTTGGTTTCGACGACGGCGATCCCGCGGGCGGCGAGGGCGGGAGCATCCCAGAGGACGTGGGCGGACGCGCCGCTGCGCGCGCCGATGGTGAAGACGGGTTCGTGCTCGGTGAAAACGAGGGTGTCGGGGATTTCACCGCGGCGGCGCTGTTCGACGAGGTCACGCTGGCGGGCCAGAGCGGCGCGGTATTCGGTGCGGCCCCAGTCGGAGTAGGAGGCAGTGGAAGGCTTCACTATAAGACGAAGTGAAAAGTAAAAGGTGAAAGGTGAAAAAGAGGAACCCGTTGAAAGGTTAAATAGTTGAATAGTTGAAGGGTGAAAAAGGGGTGGTGGATTACTTCATGATGACGATCCAGTAGAACCAGCCGATGAGGAAAGTCGTGACGGTGAGCTTGAAGAGCAGACTGACTAGGGCGCCGACGATGGTGCCGAAGCCGGCGCGGCCCGCTTCGGCGAGGCGGCGTCCGCCGAGCAGCTCGCCGAGCATCGCGCCGAGGATGGGTCCGAGGAGGAGCCAGAGCAGGG
>JBEKZN010000207.1:0-4121 GCA_049509815.1 Opitutales bacterium | reverse complement strand
GCACCGCGGACATCTTTTCCGTCCCGACCAGCAGCGCCGTCCGATACGGCCCCGCCCGCAGCATCGCCGTCCCCACTTCCACAATATACAAAAACCCCGAGCACGCCGCCCCCACGTCAAACGCCGGCACCGTCTTCAACCCCAGCTTGTGCTGGATGATGCAGGCCGTCGCTGGAAACGGCAAATCCGGCGTCATCGTCCCCACAATCAGCAAATCCACGTCCTCCGGCTTCAACTGCGCGTCCGCCAGCGCGCGCCTGGCCGCCTCCACCCCCATGTCTGAGGCGTTCTCCTCATGGGCCGCAATCCGCCGCTCGCGGATGCCCGTGCGGGAGCGAATCCACTCGTCGGAAGTATCGACCAGGTGCGTTAGGTCGTCGTTGCTGAGGCGCTTGGCGGGAGCGTAGGAGCCCAGGCCCCGCAGGATGATTGAGTCAGACATCGAACAAATGCTTCCTGCTCAATGCGGGATGCGCGCCCAAAACGCAAGCCTGCTACCGCGCTTTCCGCCTAACGCCCTTTCCAGGGGAACCCGCCCGAAAGCAGCCTTCCACATGGTCATCCACCATCCCGACCGCCTGCATGAACGCATAACAGATGGTCGATCCCACGAATGTAAACCCCCGCGCTTTCAGCGCTTTGCTCAGCACATCCGACGTCTTCGTCTGCGCCGGCACGTCCCCCTGGATGCGCGGCCGGTTGACTTGCGGCTTTCCGCCCACCATCCCCCACAGAAACGCGTCGAAACTCCCGCATTCCGCCTGCACGGCCAGAAACGCCCGCGCATTTTTGACCGTGCCTTCGATCTTCAAACGGTTCCGGATGATCCGCGCGTCAGCCCGCAACGCCTCGATCTTCCGCGCATCATACCGCGCAATCTTTTCCGCATCAAATTGATCGAACGCCACCCGATAGCCTTCCCGCCGCTTTAAAATCGTGGCCCAGCTCAGCCCGGCCTGCGCCCCTTCCAAAATCAGGAACTCGAACAGCTTTCGGTCGTCATGCACCGGCCGGCCCCATTCCTCGTCATGGTAACGGACCATTTCCGGGCTGCCCAGGCACCATCCACATCGGATTTTTTCAGCCATGATGGGTAAATTCCGCCGCTCCTCAGCTGCCGACCCCCACCCCCGCGGCCTCGAGCTTTTCCAAGTCGGCGCGAATCGACCCCGTCAAATCATGCGCCAGCGTTTCCATTGCGATTCGCACCGCCCCCGCCACATAACCGCGCGTGCTCGACCCATGCGCCTTGATCACCAGCCGCGTCAAACCCAGCAACGGCGCCCCGCCCAATTCCTCCGGACTCAGCTCTTTCTTCACCTGGTCAAAAGCCCCCTTCGCCAGCAACGCCCCGGCCATTCGCAGCGGATTCGCCTTCAGCTCATCCTTCAAAAAATCCTTCAGCATCGAAAAACACGACTCCAGCGTCTTCAGCAACACATTGCCCGTAAACCCGTCGCACACCACCACATCCACCTCGCCGCGGAAAAGCTGAAACCCCTCCACCAACCCCGTATAATTCATCACCCCATTGGCCGCCTTCAACAGCGTATGGGCAAGGACCACTTTCTCGCTGCCCTTGCCTTCCTCTGTCCCAATGGTCAACAGCCCCACCCGGGGATGTTCCATTCCGAGTGCGCACCGGGCATAGTTTTTTCCCAATAAAGCGTTGTGCAGCAAATGGATGGCCGCTGCGTCCGGATTCGCCCCCGCGTCGATCAGCACCCACCGATGCCCCCGGCTGGGAATGACGCTCGCCAGCGCCGGACGTTCTATGCCGGCCATAGGCCGCAGCTTGAGCGCCCCGCCCGCCAGCAAAGCTCCCGTGTTGCCCAGGCTCAACACCCCTTGCGCGCGGCCGGCCTTCACCAGGTCAATCGCCCGCGACATTGAGGAATCCTTCTTCTGCTTCAACGCCGCCATCGGCTTCTCATCCATCCCGATCACTTCCGAAGCATGCACCAACTCCACCCGCGCATCGCCCCGCAAACCATGCTCCAACAGCAGCTTTTCCAAAGTCGGCTGGTCGCCCACTAGGATGATGTGCGCCCCCTTGTCTCCCTCGCGCAGAGCCATGGCCACGCCGGCCACCACTTCGGTCGGACCGTGGTCTCCGCCCATCGCATCCACAGCCAGCACCAGACCGGCCCCATTCGGGCGGGTTTCGGAACCGGATTCGAGACCGTGACCGATATCGGCGCTCATAATCGGCGCTGAGCGGAATACCCGCCAAAGCGGGACACCGCCACGGCAGGGTTAAGTCTCGATGTCGAGCACTTGGCGCCCACGGTACATGCCGTTGGCTGGGTTGACCCGATGGGGCTGGAAAACAGTGCCATCGGCGTCTTTGGCCAGTTGCGGGGCTTTAAACCGGTTGGCACCGCGCCGCAAGGCGCTGCGCCGCTTGGACTGTTTGCGTTTCGGATTGGCCATGACGAATGGGAAATGCCCGTGGCTGCATGCCGGCGGGCGTTGAATAGGGTCGAATAGGGCAGCATCTACGCCCGGCCCGCCCGGGTCAAGCCGGGAAAGCACCAAATCCAGCCCCCCAGCCTGAATCAGCCGTAACTCGTCCCCGCCAGCGCCAGCACCGCTGTCGCAGCCAACACACAATAGTACCCGAAATACTGCCACCGCCCCGCTTCCAGCCATCGCGACAACAGCCGCAACGCCAGCAATCCAGCCACAAAACTGCACCCCATCCCAAACAGCCCCGGCTTCGCCAGATGCACCAAATCCGCCGGATGCGCCACTTCCGGATGCGCCTTGATCAGCCGGTGGAACTCCACCGCAATCGCCGGCGGCGTCAGGATCACCGCCAGCGCGAAACTGAATTCCTCCACCCCCCGTTTCGCCGCCCCGAGCAGCAGCCCGGTCGATATCGTCGCCCCGGACCGCGAAAACCCGCGAAACGGAATGCAAAAACCTTGCACAATCCCGATAAGCGACGCCCCCCGTACGGTGATCTCGCCGTTCCCCGCATGTTTCTTCTCCTTCAGCCCGGAAATGATGATCAAAACCCCCGCCGCCGCCAGGGCACCCGCAATCAACGGCAGCGAGGAAAACAAATCCTCGATCTCCGCTTTCGCCTGCCCGCGCAGGCATACTTTCTCAATCACTTCCTTCAGCGCGTAGCCGACGATAAATGTAAAAACCGTCGCCACCGCCGCGTTTTGCAATATCGCCAGGAAACTCTCCCGGCTCGAAAAATAATTCCGCGCCCACGCTTTCCAAAAATACGCGATCACCGCCAGCATCGTGCCGGTGTGCAGCATCACCAGCAGGAACGTCATCTCCGGGCTCGACGGATCCAGCCCCATCAGCTTCTCCGCCACAATCACATGCGCCGAGCTCGACACCGGCAGCAGCTCCGCCGCCCCCTGCACCAGTCCCAAAATGATGATTTGAAAAAGAGTTGCCGCCATAAGGTGTTGACGTTGTTGCCGCTCGGCCCGCCAGCCTCAGCCATTGCGGTAGTACAGGTGCGTCACGCAGAGCAGCGCCGACACCGTCGCCACAAAAAACAAAGTCTGCAAGACTTCCTGCGTCACATGCAGGTCAAAATGATGCGCCAAATCGTAGAAAATATAGATGCCGAACGTCAGCGCCAGGCCGTACCCGTAAAACTTCCGCTTCAGCAAAGCCATCCGCAGGCACAGCACAAAGATGACCCCTTCCAAAAATATGGACAGCAGCTGCAGCATGATGCCCGAATCATTCCCGCCTTTTTCCCTCCCGGCAAAATCAAAATGAACGCTGGCTCCTGCCGGGTGCCTTATTGCCCTCACGTATTCGTCCCAAGCTCGGACACAAACGCATACTCGCCCGATCCAACTTCATAAACCGCTGCCGCGCCTTCCATCCGCAAGAACCGGACTCCGTTGCTCTGCCCCGCCGGCTGGCCGCCTTCCGTGACCTCATCCGCCGCGGCCGCCGGCACATACACCGTGGCCGTCGCGTTGGCCGGAATCACCACCTGCAGCGCAAATTTCCTGCCGTCGCGCTTCCATTCGCTGCGCACCGGCCCGCGCACTGAATCGTAACTCGCCTTCGCCCAGGTGATGTCGCCGACCACCGCCGGCCGGATGATGATCTTCTTAAATCCCGGCCCCGCGGGATCG
>JBEKZN010000206.1:0-4126 GCA_049509815.1 Opitutales bacterium | reverse complement strand
CCGGCCAAGCGCGCGAAGATTGAGACGATCGCGCTGCTGCTGCAGGGGGCGCTGAACGCCGAGAGCAAGGTGGGGCTCAAGCTCAATTTGCCGAAGGCGCGGCTGGAGGACATTGTGCGCGCGCTGCCGGCGCTGCGCAACCCGACGGTTTCGCCGCTGTCGGACCCGGCCTGGATTGCGCTGGAGACGATCATCGACGAGTCCGTGGTGCGCGTGATCATCCCGACGCTGAAGGCCCACGGGGCGGAGGGGATCATCGAGTATCCGCTGAACAAAGTGGTGTATTGAGCGCGGAGCGGGAAATCGGTAGCAGAGAGAAAGAGTTATTTTACAACTTCTGTTTGCGCTTGGCGCAAGGTTGCGTATTTTCGCCGTACCATGCGCCTGGCCCTGCTCCAACTTCGCGACTACGGTTCCGCGGCGGAAAACGTCGCGCGCACGTCGCAAAAAATCGCCGAGGCGGCGGCGGGCGGGGCGCAAGTGGCGTGCACGCAGGAGTTGTTCACGACAGCGTATTTTTGCACGCGGCAGGATCCGGCGTTCTTCGACCTGGCGGAAACAATTCCGGGGCCGACGACGGACGCGTTGGGCAAGGTCGCGCGGCAGCACAAGATCGTGATCGTGGCGTCGCTGTTTGAGAACCGGGGCAGCGAGGTTTACCACAACACGGCGGTGGTGATTGACGCGGACGGCACGCTCCTGGGCAAGTACCGCAAGAACCACATTCCGCAGGATCCGGCGTTCGAGGAAAAATTTTATTTCACGCCGGGCGACCTGGGCTACCGGTCATGGCGCACGCAGGCGGGGAACATCGGGGTGCTGATTTGCTGGGACCAGTGGTACCCGGAGGCGGCGCGGCTGACGGCGCTGCGCGGGGCGGACGTGCTGTTTTACCCGACGGCGATCGGCTGGCTGGCGGCGGAAAAGACGACGCTGGGCGCGGCGCAATACGGCGCATGGGAGACGGTGCAGCGCGGGCATGCCGTGGCGAACGGCTGCTACGTGGCGGCGGTGAACCGCGTGGGCGTCGAGGGCGGCACGGAGTTTTGGGGGCAGTCGTTTGTGGCCGACCCGTATGGGCGGCTGATTGCCAAGGGGTCGTCCGACCGCGAGGAAATCGTGTATGCGGACACCGATCCGAAGTTGCAGGCGGAATTCCGCCGCATCTGGCCTTTTTTTCGCGACCGGCGCATTGACACGTACGGCGATTTGACCAAACGGCTTTCGGATGAATAGCGCGAACGAACCCTGGCCGGCGCCCGCGATGCTCGGCTTCCGCTTGCCGCCGGAGTGGGCTCCGCAGGCGGCGGTTTGGCTGTCGTGGCCGTCGAACCCGGCGCTGTGGCCGGGGCGGTTTACGCGCATTCCGCCGTTTTTTGCGCGGTTTGCGGCGGCGTTGAGCGAGTTCGTGACGGTGCGGATCAACGCCGACGGGAAGCAGCATGACGAAATCCGCCGCCAGCTGGCCGAGGCGCGGGCGGACGACCGGGCCGTGGAATTGTTCGACCATCCGGTGAACGACGTGTGGTGCCGCGACCACGGGCCGCTGTTTGTCAAAAATGCGACGACGGGGGAGGTGGCGGTCACCCAGTGGCGATTCAACGCGTGGGGCGCGAAATACGAGCCGTGGGACCTGGACGCGACGGTGCCCTCGAATATCGCCGCAAGCCTGGGTCTGCGGTGTTTTGCCTTCGGGACGATTCTGGAAGGCGGCGCGATTGAAATCAACGACGACGGCCAACTGCTCACGACGGAGGCGGTGTTGCTGCACTCGAACCGGAATCCGGTGATGACGAAGGACGACTACGAGGGCCTGCTGGCCGCGAGCCTGGGGGTGACGGAGATTTTGTGGCTGCGCGACGGCCTGCCGAACGACGACACCGACGGCCACATTGACAACATCACCCGGTTTTTCGGCGAGAACGGCATTGTGACGGTGACGCCGCACGACGACGACCAAAGCCCGGCGGCGCACATCCTGCGGCACAACCATCTTACGCTGCAGGAGTTTCGCAACGTGCACGGGAGGAAATTCGAGGTGGTCGAGCTGCCGCTGCCGCATCCGGCGGTCGAGGCGGATGGACGCGAGCTGCCTGCGAGCTACGCGAATTACCTGGTGACCAACGGGGCGGTGCTGATGCCAGCGTACAACCGCCCGACGGATGCGATGGCGGCGGAGGTTTTGCACGAATGCTTCCGCAACCGGAAGATCGTGCCGGTGGACTGCTCGGACGTGCTGCTGGAAGGCGGGGCGCTGCACTGCCTGTCGCAGCAGCAGCCGGCATGAGGCGGTTTCGGGGTTCTGGGCGGACAGAATTCAGGACGTTTTTTTGGAACGGAGATGGATGAAAATATATTGTTGACATATAAACAATCTATATATAAACAAGAAGGCATGAATAAAAATTCCAGCGTTCCGGGCCCGCGTTACGAGGCCCTGCTGCAAATGTTGCGCACGTCCGAGGCGTTGTGGAACGCCAGCCGGATTTTTTTCGAGCAATGGGAGTTGAGCGCGAGCCAGTTCAACATTCTGAATGTTTTGCGGGACAAGCCGGAGGGCGTGACGCAGATTGAGTTGAGCCGGATGCTGATCATGCACCGCTCGAATGTCACGGGACTGGTGGACCGGCTGGAGGGGCGGGGGCTGGTGGCGCGGCACGAAACTCCCGGCGACCGGCGGGTGTACCATGTGGCGCTGACGCCGGCGGGGAGCGAGCTGCTGGAGGAGATATTGCCCGATTATTACCGGCTGGCGGAGAAAGTCTGGGGCGATTTTCCGTTATTTGAGGCGAACCGCATTGCCACGGTGCTGAAGCGGATCGAGGCGAACGTCGAGGAGCTGTCGCGCACAGTGACATCACCCGCACAGACTGCCCGGGTGTGAATGCAGCAGATTTTAAAAACGATGCCTACTGGTTCGCGGAAGGCGAGGAAGCGGGTTGAAACTTTATGCCGAGTTCGTAAAAGAGAAACGAGTAAACGTCCACTTCCTCCTCGACGCGTTCGCTGAGGGAGCTGCCGATGCCGTGGCCAGAGTTGGCACTGGTGCGCAGAAGGATGGTCCCGGAGGGGTCGGCGGCCTGGAGGCGGGCGACCATTTTGCGCGAGTGCCAGGGTTCGACGCGGGGGTCGTTGGCACCGGTGAGGAAGAGAATGGGGGGATAGGCGGTGCCGTCCACGACGTGGTGGTAGGGCGAGTAGGCGTAGAGGGCCTTGAATTGGTCGGGGTCCTTGACGGAGCCGAATTCGGTGACGTTGAAGAGGCCGTTGGGCGAGAGCTCGACGCGGAGCATATCGTAGATGCCGACGTAGGAGACGCAGACGCGGAAGAGGTCGGGGTGCTGGGTGTAAACGGCGCCCATGAGGAGGCCGCCGTTGCTGCCGCCCATGATGGCGAGGTGGTCGCGACTGGTGTAGCCCTGTTGCACGAGGTACTGCATGCAGGCGGTAAAGTCGTCGAAGACGTTTTGCTTATTGGTGAGGTAGCCGGCGTGGTGCCATGCTTCGCCGTATTCGCCGCCGCCGCGCAGGTTGGCGACGGCCCAGATGCCGCCCTGATCGAGCCAGAGGCGGCGAATCGGGGAAAAGCTCGGGCCGAGGTTGATGCCGTAGCCTCCGTAGCCGTAGAGCAGGACGGGGGTGGTCGGCGAAGGTTTAAGGTCTTTGCGCTGGATGAGGGTGAGGGGGATTTGCGTGCCGTCCTTGGACGTGGCGAAGACGCGGGTGACGGTGCAGTCGCTGAAGTCCACGGGGTTGGTGTTGTAGAGGGCGGTCCGGGTGCTGGAGCCGTCGGCGGCATGATAATGGTACCAGGCGGGGGCGTTCAGGTAGCCGGTGTTGGTGTAAACGATGTCGTCGCCGGTGAGTTTTTCGAGGCCGTCAACGCTGGAAACGGGCAGGATGGGCACGGGCGCGAGGGGATGGCCGAGGGCGTCGAACACGCGCAAGTCCGAAGGCCCGCCGAGCTGGTCGGTGACGTAGAGGCGGGACGCGGTGGGGAGGAATTCGTCAATGACCTTGTCGCCGGGCGAGACGACGACGGTGGCCTGCGCCAACGACGCGGAGGGGTTCGGCAGGCGGAGCAATTTCCCGCGGGGAGCATCGGCGCGCGAGAGCAGGTAGAGGG
>JBEKZN010000205.1:0-4132 GCA_049509815.1 Opitutales bacterium | reverse complement strand
ATGATCGGCCACTGCGGCGTCGTTTCCTTCCACCGTCGCTTCGTCTCCGCGTCCGGCAGCGCCACCACCTTGCCCCGCCCCAAATCCATTTTCAGCGCACCGTCCTCGATGTAAATGCGGCTCCAGATGATTTCCCCCGGCTTGGCCACTCCCGCGCACGTCGCCCCGCCCAGGCGAAAATACATCGGCGGCTGCCGGTGCCCGACGGTGCCCGCGTAACCCCCGATATGGTGCGCCGGCGGCGCCCCGCCGGAAATCAGAAACACCCACACATAGTCCTTCACCGTGCCCGACCGGTCCTCGTCGCCCCAGCGCAGGTCGTGCAGCGTGTTCTCCACCGGTTGCGCCAGCGCCTGATGCACCCGCTGCGTGAAAATCCCGTCCAATCCCGCGCATTCGTCCACCTCGTTGAAATGCGTGAACGGCTTGCCCGCCTTGATCAGCTTGCCCAACGCATTGCGCACCGGCGGCCGTTCGCTGTTGTTCAAAATGCCCTCGACCAAATCCGACGCCGGGCACAGGTCCTTCAAACCCTGCTGGTACTGGATCCCGATCGCCTCGCAGCCGAACTCCTCGCCGATGCGGCACGCCGCCACGTACATCCGGCACTGCGCCAGCACCTGCGCCTCCGTCAAGTCCGTCTCCTCCTTCGGCCCGAAATTGAATTTCATCCCCTTGCGCCGCAGCCACTGGTACACCGCCCGCGCCTCCGCGTCCGTCACCTGCGACATCCCGTAGTACAGCGCGCTCTGCGACAGCCGCTCCTTGTACACCCCGGTCGGAAACATCAGCTCGTCCGGAATGATCGCGTTGAACATCCCCATGCAGCCTTCGTCGAAAATCCCCATGATCGCCTTGCGCGTGCGCAAATCCTCCGCGATCGCCTTCGCCGCCTTGCGCGCCTTTTTCGGCACATGCGTCTCCTCTAGCGGCGCCACGTGGCTGGTCTCGTGCTCCACCCGGCCGTCCCGCAGCCACCGCTTCAGCCCCTTGCGGAAAAATTTGTCGGTAAAGTCCTCGCTCCACAACGTCGAGTACTCCACCCCGGCCTTCGTCAGCGAACCGTTCAAATTGAGCATCCCCACCAGCCCCGGCCACCGGCCCGACCAGTTTGCCACCGTCAAAATCGGCCCTTCATGGCTCACCAGCCCGTGCAAAATGTGATGGCTGTACTGCCACGCGCTCTCGGCCACGATCAACGGCAGCTTCGGGTCCACTTTCGCAAAAACCGCCATCCCTTCCTTCTGGCTCCCGATGAACCCATGCTTCTGCTCGCTCAAGTAGGGATGCGCCCGCACCAACTGGTAGCCGAATTTCTCCACCGCGTCGCGCACCTTGGACTCCATCGCCGCCTGCGCCGGCCAGCACGTCTGATTCGCCGCCAGCCGCAAATCCCCGCTCGCCACCAATAAAACCTGGGGCCTCGACGACTTCTTCTCCTTGGTTTTTTTGCTCATGGGGTGAAAACGGGGCCGTTAAGCTAGCGAAACCATTCTCTTTGGCCAACAAAAAGCACCGGGGTTTGCCCTCATCCGCGCTCCAATGTGTGCCGTGTCACTTCCGGCGGACAAAAAAACCGCGCCGGCAGCCGGCACGCTCCCGCGCCTCGGCTGGTGTAGCCCGCCATGCCAGCCTGCTCCCACGGCCCGCTCAGCAACCGCCACGGCGTGTTCGCGTTGTTCACCAACGGCACTCCGCCTGGCAGGCAGATTTGCCCGCCGTGCGTGTGCCCGCAAAGCTCCCCCGCAAAACCCGCCTCCGCCGCCCTCAAATACGTTCCCGGCGTGTGCGAAAGTAGCAGCGCGCAGGCCCCGTCCGGCACCGCCGCCCGCGCCCGGGCCACATCCGCCGTCTGGTAGGTATGATCGTCGTCCACCCCCGCAATCCACAAATCCTTCCCCTCCAATCGCCACGGCACCGCCTCGTTGAGCAGCACCCGCCAGCCCAGCGCCTCCAGGCCCGGCACCATTTCCAGCGGATCGTGGTTGCCCAGCACCGCAAAAACCGGCGCTCCCGGCCGTAGTTGTCCCGCCAGCTCGCCGCACGCCGCCAGCGCCGTATCCCATTCATGCCGCGTATGCGCACGGTAGTCCCCCGTCAGCACCACCGCATCGTAATCCCAGCCCGCCAGCGCCTGCAGCACCGCCGGCATGATCCCCGCGTCCATGTCCGCGTGCAAATCGCTCAAATGCAGCAACCGCCGGCCCCGGAACGGCTCCGGCAGCCCGCGCAGCCGCAGTACATGTTCCGCCCGCCGTACCGCCAGCATATTGCGCCGGCCCCACTCCGCCACCCCCGTGATGCGCAACGCCTTCCACAACCACCGCATCCGTCGCACCCAACGCTGCACGTTGATGCGCCCCGTCTCGTCCGACTGCGGATCCGCCTCCAACATCGCCTGCATCGCCAGGCGTCGGCGCAATACCTCGGCGCCACCCAGCCGCGCCGCCAACCCTGCCTGCTCCCGGGCCGAAAGCGTAAACGACGATTCGGATGACATAAACGACTCTTACCGTGCCGCGCCCTACCATCCCTGCCAACGGCAAAAACACCTCACTGATCGCTCGACGCGCCCTGCGCAGTGTGCAACTGCTGCGTCAACGCCCGAATTTCCTGCCGGTTGCGCACCAATTGGTCGTGATCAAACTCTTTGTCGTTGGGCATCGTATTCGGGTCGGCGATCTCCCCGCTCAATTCCGCGTTTTCCTTGTTCAATGCATCCAACTGATCCAGCAGGTTCTGCACCACCGCCTCATCCACCGAGGAAGGCCGTATTCCCGAGGTCTCCGCTTCATTGGCCCCCAAATTGATCGGCAACATCTGCAAAAACGCCTGGTCCGACTCCGACAGCTTGGACAGCGGGTACGAATGCTTCGTCCCGTCCGACATCAGCATAAACTCCACCACCTCCGCCGAACGACCCTCAATATCCACATGCAGAACCCGCCCGCTTTGGTCCGTGAGCGAACATTCCAAGGGGTAGTCCAGGTTCAGGTTCGTCGATTGCATCTGCCACATCAGCTTTTGGTCCGGCGCGGACAATAGCGCGATGGGATAATAACGTGTTGACCCGTCCGACATCACGGTGACCTTGATCACCTGCGAAGTGCCCGCCTCGATTCTCACCGCCGTCGTCTTCCCCGTCTGGTCGGTCAGGTTGTAATCCATCGGGTAGCGCAGCACCAGGTTCATCGGCAATTGCTGCAGAAACTTCTGATCCGCGTCCGACAAATAGGAAAGCGGGTAGTACTGCGTTGACCCGTCCGAGGCTAAGGTAAACTTCACCACCCCCGTGGACCGCCCCAAAATACGCGCCTGGAAACTCCGCCCCTGCGCGTCCGTCAGCGCGTGGTCCACCGGATAATCCATCGCCATGGCCGTCGGCAGTTGCCGCACGAACGATTGGTCCAGCGTGGACAACGACGCAATCGGCTGCACCTCCACGTCCCCGCTCGACACCACCTGGTATTTCACCATGTCCTGCGAATGGCCCAGGAAACGCACCGTCTGGGCATGGCCCTGTGCGTCCGTCAATGTGTACTCCACCGGGTAGCTGAACAGCAGACCCGGTGGCAGCAATTGCACCAACGCCTGGTCCGTCGTCGAGAGCGCAGAGATCAAACCGAAATGCGTCGCCTGATCCGAAGTGGTCTGGTATTTGACCCAATCGTTGTTGTGCCCCAAAATTCTCACCGGCAGACCCTGTCCATGCGCGTCTGTCAGCACGTAGTCCAAGGGCACCCCCAGCGTGATGTCCACCGGCAAATTCTGCGTAAATTCCTGGTCCGCCGGCGACAATTGCGCAATCGGATAATAGTGCATCGTCCCGTCCGACAGCAGCGTGAATTTCAGCGCCTCGTCCGCCCGGCCTTCCAACCGCACCTGCATCGTGCGGCCCTTGGCATCCGTTAAAACCCGCTCCTGCGGCAGCCGGTACTGCCAGTAGTAATAGTAATAAGCCCATCCGCAGCCCGCGAACACCACCAAAAACAACAGCCCGCGCGTCAGCATTACCATCGTTCCCGGCGAAAAAAACGATTCCTTCCGGGGTGTTTCCGGATAATGATGCGGTGCGAGTGGCTGAGCCATGTGAAACCTGCCGTAACCCTCGTCTTGCAACAGCTACGGGTGT
>JBEKZN010000204.1:0-4132 GCA_049509815.1 Opitutales bacterium | reverse complement strand
GGGTTCATTCGTTAAGACGGGCACGGGCACGCAGACCTTCACAGGCACCAGCAGTTTTGCCGGGGCGGTGACCATCGCCGGCCCCGTGGTGATTGCCGGGGGAACGTTCGGTTCCGCCACCTCGAATTTTGAAGTGGGCAATGGCGTCATCATCTCCGGCAACGCCGTCACGGTCACCGCGGGCACTTTGGATGCCGACAATTTTGACCTTGCCGACCTCGGCAATTCGACGGGTGACAGCGTGAGCATCACGGGGAGCGGTTCGGCTTCGATTGCAGGCACAACGACGATCGGGACCGGCTCCAACACGGCCGGCAGCTTCACCATCAACACCAGCGGGACGGTGAGCTTGGGCGCGCTTAACATGGGCAAGGACAGCGCAGGCTTGTTCATTGACAATGGGACAGTGACTGCCACCAGCGTGAGCACGGCCAACGGCTCGGCCGCACACAATTCGGACATGAGCATTGCGGGAGGCTCGTTTACGATCGGGAGCAATATCTCCACCGGTGCTTTCGAGATTGGGGCAGGCGTAGGCAATGGGTTTTTGACGATGACCGGCGGTAATTTGACGTATTTGGGCACGGACGGCCTGCTGCTTTCTCCCACCGGGGCTGGTGCGAATACGGCGAATGTTTCGATTACCGGCGGCACGGCATCACTGACGGGCGTGACGCTCAACGCGCAGAATTCAGCTTCAGTGGTTTCCAACCTCACGGTGGGCGGAAGCGCGACGCTTTACTTGGGCAGCGTTGGGCTCGTGGAGAACCAGCCCGGTGTCAACGTCGGCGTCAACTTCGGCGGCACCGCGACTGTTGGAGCCATCACGGGCTGGTCGTCTTCGGCGCCGATTACCTTGGCTGGGACGACAACCTTCCAGGCGGCGGACAGCTCGAGCGTTGCGCACAACATCAGCTTGACCGGCGCGCTGAGCGGCGGCGGCGCCCTCGTGAAGACGGGCGGCGGCGAGTTGTCGCTCGGCGCCAACAGCTACACCGGCGCCACCACGATCAACGCGGGCACGCTGGCGTTTACCTCCGGTTCGACGAGTTCATCGGGCATCACCTTGGTGGGCGGGACGCTCACCGGGGCCGAGACCGGCAGCTCGACGCTGACACTGCCCAACCTGTCCTGGGGTTCCGGCAGCAACATTGCAGCGGTGCTGATTGGCGGCGGGTCTCCCACCAACGATACGATTTCGCTGGGTAGCGGCGCACTGACGCTCAACGGCACGACGGGCATTTATAATGTCAACTTCGCGGGCTCGAATCTGACGGGTTTGGTGGGTTCGTATGACTATACGATCATCAGCTACGCTTCGGAGAGCGGGGATGGATCGCCGACCTTTACGTACACCAATTTGCCGGCCGGCTACTCCGGCATCTTTGACCTGACTGGCGGGGGTGGAGCGGGCGCGCTGACGTTTGACGTGACCGCGGTGCCGGAGCCCGGAGTGTATGCACTGGTCTTGGGCGGAGTCGCGTTGGTGGTGGGCCTGCGCCGGCGTCGGAAAGCGTGATCCTTGCTGGATCCGCGAAACCAATCGTCCAGTCGATAATTTGGCGCCCCGACTGATTGGATCGGGGGGCGAAGAGTGCGTAGTCATCCGAGACTGGATGATTTAGCTGGCGGTGTTAGCGTCGTCAACCGGGGTGGTTGGTCGGGCGTGGTTCCCGCGCGGCGTTCGCGAAGTGGGCCCGCCGGGATTCGAACCCGGAACCAAGGGATTATGAGTCCCCTGCTCTAACCGTTGAGCTACAGGCCCGTGAACTAAGGTTGGAAACCACGCCGTGGATAATGCGCGGACGCCGCCGTAAAAAACGGCTCCGCGCAGGAGCCGTTATTTGCCCATTTTTAATTTCCGGTAATGGCGGATCAGGCGGTTGGTCGAGCTGTCGTGCTTGAGCTTGGGCGGGGTTGCGCTCTCGAGCTCGGGAACGATGCGCTGGGCGAGGACTTTGCCCAGCTCGACGCCCCATTGGTCGAAGGAATCGATGTTCCAGATCGCGCCCTGGGTGAAGACGCTGTGTTCGTAAAGCGCGACGAGCTTGCCGAGGACTTCGGGCGTGAGGCGTTCGGCGAGGATGACATTTGACGGGCGGTTGCCCTCGAACACGCGGTGTGGCACGAGCCAGTCCGCGGTGCCCTCGGCTTTGACGGCGTCCGGAGTCTTGCCGAAGGCGAGCGCCTCGGCCTGGGCGAAGACGTTCGCGAGGAGGATGTCGTGATGGCGGCCCAGCGGGGTGAGCGCATGGCCGAAGGCGATGAAGTCGCAGGGGATGAGGCGCGTGCCCTGGTGGATCAACTGGTAGAACGAGTGCTGGCCGTTAGTGCCGGGTTCGCCCCAGAAAACGGGGCCGGTCGAGTAATTCACGGTTTTTCCCTCGAGGGTCACATGCTTGCCGTTGCTCTCCATCGTGAGCTGTTGGAGGTACGCGGGGAAGCGCTTGAGGTATTGCTCGTAGGGCAGGACGGCGACGGTTTCGGCGCCGAAGAAGTCGTTGTTCCAGACGGCGAGCAGGCCCATGAGCACGGGCAGATTTTTTTCGAACGGGGCGGTGCGAAAATGCTCGTCCATCGCGTGAAAGCCGGTGAGCAGGGCGCGGAAATTTTCCGGACCGATAGCGAGCATGGTGGAAAGGCCGATGGCCGAGTCCATCGAGTAGCGGCCGCCGACCCAGTCCCAGAAGCCGAACATGTTCGCGGTATCAATGCCGAAGGCGGACACTTTTTCGGCGTTGGTGGAAACCGCCACGAAATGTTTTGCCACGGCTTTTTGGTCGCCGCCGAGGCCGCTGAGGAGCCAGTCGCGCGCGCTCTGGGCGTTGGTCATCGTCTCGAGCGTGGTGAAGGTTTTGGACGAAACGATGAAAAGGGTTTCGGACGGATCGAGGTCGTGGGTGGCTTCGACGAAGTCGATGCCGTCCACGTTGGAGACGAAGCGGAAGACGAGGTCGCGGGCGCTGTAGTGCTTGAGGGCCTCGTAAGCCATCACGGGGCCGAGGTCGGAGCCGCCGATGCCGATGTTGAGGATGTTTTTGATGCGCTTGCCGGTGTGGCCCTTCCAGGCGCCGCTGCGGACGCGGTCGGAGAAAGCGGCCATTTTGTCGAGCACGGCATGGACCTCGGGCACGACGTTTTTGCCGTCCACGACGATGCTGGCGTCCTTGGGGGCGCGCAGGGCGACGTGGAGGACGGCGCGGTTTTCGGTGAGGTTGATTTTATCGCCGCGGAACATGGCGGCGATGCGAGCGGCCAGATCGGATTCCTTGGCGAGTTGGAAGAGCAGCTTGAGGGTGCGGTCGTTGATGCGGTTTTTGGAATAATCGAGGTAGAGGCCGGTGGCCTCCACGGCCAATTTTTCGCCGCGTTTCGGATCGTCGGCGAACCATTTACGAAGGTGCAGTTTTTGGATCTGCTTGTGGTGGGTGGCGAGTGCCTTCCAGGCCGGGCGCTGGGTGAGTGGTTTCGTGGTGCTGGGTTTGCTCATGGGATTGCCTTTGGCGGGACTGCCGGTGGAGGGTGCGTGGGAGGGCTTATTTTATGGCGGAAGCGTTCGTTCTTCTGCAATCCAAATCATGGCGGGTAGGTGCGGACAGACTGATACGATGGATGCGGAAGGCTTTTAATTACAAAGCCTTCCGAGACTGAAAAATACCACCCTGGCGGATGGGTATTTGTGGTGGAAAGAGAAACCTTGCCGAAAACACCAAGGCCAATGCCGAACTCAAATTGCGGACGAGAGAGCCGAGTCTTAAATGCGTTCTCAGCCCTGATTGTGAGACGCCGGGGTGACGATGGCGCTGGACTGCGCGGGCGGAGGTTCCTTGCCTTTTTCGTAGGCGCCGAAGCCGATGATGATCGTGGAAAGAATGAGCGTGACGATGCCGCCGGCGATGAGGAGGTGGGCTTTCTTGCTGGAGCCTTTCCATTCGTGGAAGATCCAGCCCCACATGGTGGCGAAGATGATGATGCTGGACATGTGGAGGGTCCAGGAGGCGAAGTCGTAGCTGCCCATCTGGGAGGCGCCCATGGTGTAGAAGAAGAACTGGAAGTACCAGGTGGTGCCGGCGAGGGCGGAGAAGAGGTAATTGCCGAGGCGGGGGATTTTGAGGTCGATTTCGCCGCTGGC
>JBEKZN010000203.1:0-4151 GCA_049509815.1 Opitutales bacterium | reverse complement strand
GGCATCGTCGGCTTCTCCCTGCTCTTTTCCCTGCTCCATCCGTTCCTCTGGGACTGGAAAAGCGGCCTCGTCTTCGATTTCTCCCTCAAAGCCTGGTGGAGCCCCGCGCTCGTCTTCGCCTCCTCGCTCTGGTTTTACACCGTCCGCTTCTACCCGCTCAACCCCGCCCGCTCGCTCCTCCCCTGCATCGCCGCCCACCTCGCCAAAAACCTCGGCGTCTTCGCCATCAAACTCGCCCAGGGCCACGTCACTTCCTGGTGGTAAGTAACGGCGACAAAATCCCACCGCCCCGATTTTCGCCTTTCCTCCCCCCGTGTATCCACGATAAACTCCTTCCGTTCTCGTGCATCCCCGCCCATCCCTTTTTGCCCGTTTCCGCCTGTGCCTGCTCGCGGCCCTCTTGGCCTGCGCCTTCGCGCCCCACGCCCGCGCCCAGTACGTCACCTACAACGGCTACCTCGTCGTTCGCGCTCCCGGCGCTAAGCCCAGCATCATCAACTCCACCACCACCGTCGCCCCCGTCCTCACCGCGCCCACCCAAATCATGACCATCACCCGCGCGCAGGGCGTCATCACGCGCAACGTCCTCAACCTCCACACCAGCGGCCTCGCCGTTTACACCCTCGGCAACAACACTGTTGACCCCGTCGTCCTGCGCGGCACCTACGTCACCACCAAGGCCAACAACGGCTCGGCCATCGTCGTCACCCTGCTTACCGGCAATCCCACCGGCACCATCACCTTCCACATCCAGCCCGGCGCCACCAACTACACCGCCCTCCTCGATTACACCGGCGTCCACGGCACCACCCGCCAGCAGTTCGCCGGCACGATTCCGCCCAACCCCTTCAACCCGTAGCGTCCCGCCCGCTCCCGTTCGACGCTCCGCTCGCGGAATTTCATTTCCGCGCGGCTCCTTTGAGGATTAAACTCTCGTTGTCACCGCGCCTTCCTGTTTCGTAAATTTCATTTTCACGTTCCGTTAATTCTGTCAAATTCCACCAATCCCATGCCGCTCCGACTCCTTCTCAACGGTTGCCAAGGCCGCATGGGCCAGGCCATCACCGCCGCCGCGCCTGCCGCCGATGCCGTCATCGCCAGCCGCCTCGACGCCGGCGACGCTCTCACCGCCGCCGCCGCCACCGGCGTGGACGTCGCGCTCGACTTCAGCACCCACACCGCCACCGGCCCGCTCGCCGCCTTCCTTGCCGCGCACCGCATCCCCCTCGTCATCGGCACCACCGGCCACACTCCCGCCGAGCGCGCCGCCATCCTCGCCCACACCCGTCAAATCCCCATCGTCTGGGCCGGCAACTACTCCGTCGGCGTCAACCTCCTCAACTTCCTCGTCCGCTTCGCCGCCACCACCCTAGGCCCGCGCTTCCAACCCGAAATCATCGAAATGCACCACCGCGACAAGGTGGACGCCCCCAGCGGCACCGCCCTCAAGCTCGTCGAAATCATCCGCGACGTCCGCTCCCTCGCGCACGAGAAAGTCATCCATGGCCGTCACGGCCTCACCGGTGCCCGTCCCGACGACCAGATCGGCGTCCACTCCCTGCGCGGCGGTGACGTCGTCGGCGACCACACCGTTATCTTTGCCGGCGATGGCGAACGCGTTGAAATCTCCCACCACGCCTCCAACCGCTCCATCTTCGCCATCGGCGCCCTCCGCGCCGCCCGCTGGGCCGTCGGCCGCCTCCCCGGCCTCTACGCCATGGAAGACGTCCTCGACCTGAATCGCTGAAACTCGCTCAATCCTGCCGCTGCTCGCAGAGGGTTTCACCGATCGAGTCGCACTTCCGTTCTTCGTTTTAAAATCTGCGCTAATCGGTGAAATCTGTGGATTAACGCTCTTCCCTTCTCCATTCGTCATTCGAATTTCATCATTCGAATTTTCTTTTCATCATGATCGTCACCCTCGAAGGCACCCTCGTCGAATCCACCCTCCTGCACGCCACCGTGGAAGTCCACGGCGTCGGCTACGAGGTCAACATCCCCGTCACCACCGCCGAAAAGCTCCCCCCGCCCGGCCGCCCCGTCAAGCTCCACACCCTCGCCGTTTATCGCGAGGACTCCCAGCAGCTCTACGGCTTCACCTCCCGTTCCGACCGCGATTTCTTCCGCCTCCTCGTCGAAAAGGTCTCCGGCATCGGCCCCAAAACCGCCCTCGGTCTTCTCAGCCGCCTTTCCGCCGACACCCTCAAGGCCGCCATCGCCAACTCCGACCTCAAGCTCCTCTCCGACTGCCCCGGCATTGGCAAAAAAACCGCCGAACGCCTCGTCGTCGAACTCCGCGACAAAGTCCTTCGCCCCGGCGAAATCGCTCCCGCCCTGCCCTCCGACGCCTCCGCCAAAGGCGCTCCGCCCACCGCTTTTCAGGATACCGTCGGCGCCCTCATCGCTCTCGGCTACAAAGCCCCCGACGCCGACAAAGCCGCCCGCCGTGCCCTCGCTCTGCTCGGTCCCTCCGCCACCTCCGAAGCCCTCCTCAAAAAAGCCCTCGGCCAGGGCTGATCGCTTTTTCTCCATCGGTTCCTGCTTGAATGTGATAGGGTCGTTTTTCGACAGGCCAACGCTTCAACTATTCAACCTTTCACCCGTTATACCCTTCGTCATTCGAATTTCAAAATTCGTATTTTCCCCCTCACACCACCGTGCCATCCGGCACCACTCCGTTCTTCATCACCACCAGCACCCCGTCCCGCACGAAAATCGCCCCTTGCTGCCACATGTCCGGCTTGCCTTCCGGTGACAGCTTCACGTTGTTCCCCACGCGCGCATTCTTGTCGATGATCGCCCGCTTGATCACGCAATTGCTTCCCACGCCCACGTTCGGCACCCCGCGCGCCCGGTTGCGCTGCAAGTCCGCGTCCGTCTCAAAATAATCCGCGCCCATCATCACCACCTGCTCCAGCGTCGTGCTCTCGCCGATGTTCGAGCGCACCCCGATTACGCACTGCTCCATCCGCCCGCCTTCCACCACGCACCCGTCGGCCACGATCGCCCGGTTCAGCGCGCAATGATTCAGCCGGCTCGCCGGCAGGTACCGCAAATGCGTGTAGATCGGCTTCTCGTGGTCGTTGAAATCAAAGTGCGGCACCGGCGCGGTCAACTGCAGGTTCGCCTCGAAAAACGCCCCCACCGTCCCGATGTCCTCCCAATAATCGTCAAACACAAAGCACCCGAGCTTCTTTTGCCCCAGCAGGCCCGGAATGATCTCCTTGCCGAAGTCCACCGCCGGCGTCGCCAGTGCCTCCACTAGCACCCTCGCGGTGAACACATAAATCCCCATCGAAGCCAGGCAGTACTCCTTCCCCGCCACCCCGTGCGTCATCCGTTGTCGGATGCTCTCGCCCACCACCAGGCTGTCCACCACTTTCGGCTCCTTCGGCTTCTCCACAAACTCCTTGATCGTCAAATCATCCGCCACTCGCATCACGCCCAGGCTGTGCACCTCCTCCTTCGACATCGCCTTCGCCGCCACCGTCACGTCCGCCGCGCTGTCCAGGTGCTGCTTCACCAGCAGCCGGAAATCCATCCGGTAAAGCTGGTCGCCTGACAAAATCAAAAACAGGTCGTGATCCTGCGCATGGAAGTGGTGCAAATTCTGCCGCACCGCGTCCGCCGTCCCCTGGTACCACTGGTCGCTCGCCAGCGTCTGCTCCGCCGACAGAATGTCCACGAACCCGTTGTCAAACGAATCGAACTTGTACGCCGCCTGGATGTGCTTGTGCAGCGACGCCGTGTTGAACTGCGTCAGCAGGTAAATCTGGTTGTATCCCGAATGGATGCAGTTGCTGATCGGAATATCCACCAGCCGGAATTTTCCCGCCAGCGGCACCGCCGGCTTGCACCGGTCCTTCGTCAGCGGATGCAGCCGCGTCCCCCGCCCGCCCCCCATGATGATGGAGATGATGCGTGGCCCGGTCATGATGTTCCTTCCGCCCCCAGTCGGCATGGTGAAATAAAGGTTTAGCGGACGCCAAAACAACCCTTCCGGCCGGTTGGGCAAGCCCAAACCACCCGCCGTCGCGGAGGGGTCGCCGCATCCAGCCTTGCCTAACACACGCACTTTGCGTTATCTTGGCAATTCTTATGTGTGGCATCGTCGGTTACGTCGGCAAACAATCCGCCGGCAGCATCCTCCT
>JBEKZN010000202.1:0-4158 GCA_049509815.1 Opitutales bacterium | reverse complement strand
GCCGCGTGGCTCTTTCTCGCCTGGGTGCTCCTCCAGCTCGTCCTGGTGCTGCAATCCTTCATCGCCCGGTTCGGCTACATCATCTGGCCCCTCGTCATCGCCGCCATCCTCTCCGTGCTCCTGCGCCCGCTCGTCGCGATTTTCGAACGCCGCCTCAAATTCAGCCGCCTCAAGGCCGTCATCCTCCTCTACGTCCTGGTCGTGCTCGTCTGCCTCGCCCTCGCTGCCATCGTGCTCCCCATAATCGTCAGCCAGGTCATCGAACTCGTCCTGTCCGTGCCCGATTTCATCAAAAGCGCCCACCGGTACATCCTCGGCCTCGTCAAACAGTACCCCTACATTCACGACACCATCAAAGCCTACCTGCAAAAGAATAACTTCAACCTCGACAACTTCGTCAACAACCTCAACCCCTTCCTCAGTTCCGCCGGCTCCACCCTCATCGGCGCCCTCAAAAAAACCCTCTCCACCCTGGGCACCCTCTTCACCACCGCGGCCGCCATCGCCGTCATGCCCATCTACCTCTTTTTCCTCCTCGACACCGACCACGACTTCCTCGGCGACCTCCGCCAGCAACTCACCTTCCTGCGCGCCCCGCTGCGTTACGACATCATCTTCCTCGTCTCCGAATTCGTCGGCATCCTGATGTCCTTCTTCCGCGGCCAGCTCCTTATCGGCCTCATTCTCGGCGTGCTCAAGGCCACCGGCTTCACCATCATCGGCATCCAGGGCGGCCTCATCCTCGTCGGCAAGGCCGTCGCCGTGTTCGTCATCGTTCAAAGCTGCGAAGGCTACTTTATCACCCCGCGCATCATGGGCCACCGCACCGGCCTGCACCCCATGGTCATCATCATCTCCATCTTCTTCTGGGGCGAGGCCCTCAACGGCATCCTTGGCATGGTCCTCGCCGTCCCCCTCACCGCGTTCCTCGTCGTCGTCTGGCGCCTGCTCCGCAGCAAATACCTCCCGCAGCACGGCACCGGCCTCACCCGCTTCCCTCACCCGCTCGCCCGCCGCACCCCCGCACCGCCCGGTTGACCGGCGCTTTCTTTCGCCCAATTCCCTTCACAAACTGAAACTCTCCCCGCACGAACAACTCCCTTTCGCATTCGGATTCGTGAATTTGAAACCCCCGCCCACCAGCTTCCCCGAATAATCCAACTGCGACCCCTTCAAATACAGCGCGCTCTTGCTGTCCACCAGCACCTGCACCCCCGCGCTCGGCACCAAAATATCCCCGCGCTTGGCCTCCGGCGTGAACTTCATCTTGTAAGTCAGCCCGTTGCAGCCCCCGCCCGTGATCGCCACCCGCAAAAATTCCCCCTGACCCTCCCGCGCAATTAACGCCCGCGCCTTTTCTCCCGCCTCCGGCGTCAGCCGGATCAAACGCTCGTCCCCCGTGCGGACGCCCTCCGGCAATGCAATCGCGGTATCGCTCATGATTTCAACCGCCAAGTATCCTCCTTCGCGCCACCTTTGTCAATGCGCCCGCAACCAGGCCTTTGCGGTTGCCTTTTCCCCGACTCGCTCTAATTTGCAAAGCCGCTGAGACCAGCGTAAACTGTTCACGCCGGCCTCCTCACCCAGCGCCCGTGTCCGAAAGCGTTCCAGCCAGCCCTTCCAATCCCAGGCATGTCGCCATCATCATGGATGGCAACGGCCGCTGGGCCCGCGAACGCGGCCTGCCCCGCATCGAAGGCCACCGCCAGGGCGTTGAAAATGTTCGCCGCATCGTCGAAGTCGCCCGCGACCTCAACCTCCCCTACCTCACCCTTTACGCCTTCTCCGCTGAAAACTGGCGCCGCCCCGCCGACGAAGTCGGCGCCCTCATGACCCTCCTCGAGATCTTTCTCGAAAGATACACCCGTGAACTCGTCGAAAACGAGGTCCGCCTCCGTGTCATCGGCCGCCCCGACATGCTCCCCGAACGCCCCCGCGCCTGCCTCGAACGCGCCCTCCAGCGCACCGCCGCCTTCACCGAACGCACCCTCGTCCTCGCCCTCAATTACGGCTCCCGCCAGGAAACCATCGAAGCCGTCCGCGCCTACGCCGAAGCCGTCCGCGCCGGCCGCGAAAACCCCGCCAGCCTCGATTGGCCCCGCTTCGCCAGCTACCTCTACACTGCCGACCTGCCCGACCCCGACCTCATCATCCGCACGTCCGGCGAAAGCCGTTTGAGCAACTTTTTGTTGTTGCAAGCCGCCTACGCCGAAATGTATTTCAGCCCGGTTTATTGGCCAGAATTTGCTCGTGCCCATCTCGTCGAAGCCATTGAGTCCTATAAACGCCGCGAACGCCGTTTCGGCCAGACCGGCGAACAAGTCCGCACCCCCACCCCCGAAGCCGTGATCCCGCAGTGAAGTGGCGCCTCCTTAGCACCATCGTACTCTGGTCGCTGGTTTTTGCCGTCCTCTATCTGGGCAACACGACGGTCGCCTTGGTCGTCTTGGCCGCTCTCTCCGCGCTCGCCCAATATGAGTCGCAGACCTTGCTCGAAAAATCCGGTTATCGTCCCTGGAAAATCGTCCCCCTCCTGCTGGGCGTGATCCTCGTTTTGGGCGCCGGCCTCAGCCCCGCCCGCGGCAACCTCGGCTGGGTCCTTGTCTGGTTCTGCCTCGCCCTCGGCCTGCTCTCCCTCGCCGGCAAACCCGCCAACCTCGCCCGCCTCCTCGGCTCCACTTTCGCCGTCGCCTACGTCCCCGACCTCATGAAATATTTCGCGCTCATCCTGCGCGACTTCAAGGACGCCTGCACTAACGGCGACGGCCTGGGCCTCATCATCTGGGTCATCGCCGTGGCCAAATTCACGGACGTCGGCGCCTTCGTCCTCGGCTCCGCCATTGGCCGTGCCAAACTCGCCCCCACCATCAGCCCGGGCAAAACCTGGGAGGGCGTCTTCGGCGGCCTCGTCCTCGCCGCCGTCGTCGGTGGCTTCGGCGCCCAACTCGCGCCTTCCTACCTTCCCATCTGGCTCACGCCCCAGCTTGGCGCGATGATCGCCCTGCCGCTCGCCGCCGCCGCCATCCTCTCCGATCTGGCTGAATCCGCCCTCAAACGCTGCGCCGGCGTGAAGGACTCCGGCCGCTGCATCCCCGGTATCGGTGGCGCGCTCGACTTGATCGACAGCCTCCTGCTCGCCGCCCCGGTGGCCTACTACTTTTTCGAATACATTAGCCGCTCCCAGTTGACTCTAAAATAGCCGCTGGTCTCCTCACCGGAACAGCATCACCGGAATGTGGCAGCGCCGGATCAGGTCCGTCGTCGTGCTGCCAATGATCAACCGCCGGATCGTGCTGTGCCCGTACGCCCCCATGATGAGAAAGCTAATCGCCTGCTGCGAAACATAATCCGCAATGGCATCACCCGGCTCCCCGCTCAAAAGCTGGCACACCGGTTTCCAACCCCCCGCGCGCAAAATGCTCTCCCCCTCCTGCAACCGGCTCGTCGCCGCACCCCCGTCCTTGCCGGCTACGCACACCAGATGGAGCGCCAGATCCTTGAACGCCTCCGCCTGCACCAGCCAGTGCAGCGCCTTGGTTGCGCTTGCGCTGCCGTCGTAAGCCAGCAGCAGACGCTGCACCGGCGAAAATTGGCGCGGCGTCACCAGGCACGGCTTGCTGCTCGTGCGCACCACCCGCTCCATCGTCGAACCAAGGTGCTCCGTTGATAAATTCGCGTTCTCCCCGCGCTTCCCCATCAGCAACAGCGAAACCGCGTTCGGCTCTTCTTCAAATTCCTTCACCGCTTCCGTCAGGCTTCCCGTCCGGTGGTGGAACGCGAACCCCTGCTCAACTCCCTCCTCGCGGAACAACGAACGCAGCGCCGTCTCGATCAGCTTCGACTTCTCCTCCTCCAGCATCTCCAATTGATGCAGCATGTCGTGGTAGGGCTGGATGCCCATGCTCCCGCCCAAGTCCGACAGAAACGACGTCTCGTACCGCCACACGTCCGAAACGTACACCCCCTCCACCGCATAGCCCCCGCGCCGCGCCAGCCATGCGGCATAGCGGCAGCACACCTGGCTGTAAGCCGAACCATCCGCGCAAACAAGCAATCGTTTCATCAGGGGATCCTCCGCCCTCCGGTATCCCTCAAGCGCCTCACTGCTGCAAATCTTTTCCGCCGGTATCGTTGCCCGTCCCGTTCGCCGCGGGCGCG
>JBEKZN010000201.1:0-4201 GCA_049509815.1 Opitutales bacterium | reverse complement strand
CCGCCGCCCGCGAAGCGCTCGAACCCTTCGACCGCGCCGTCAGCGGCAACCATGCCGAAGGCCCCTACCATGTCCAGCACGAGCTCCAGGCCATGATGCAGCAGCTCGTCGGCATCGTCCGCCGCGAGGACGAAATGCACCGCGCCCTCCACGGCATCCACACCCTCAAGGAACTCTCCAGGCGCGTCGCCGTTTACGGCCACCGCGAGTACAACCCCGGCTGGCACACCGCCATCGACCTCAAGCACCTCCTCATCGTCTCCGAAGCCATCACCCGCGCCGCCCTCGAGCGCAAGGAAAGCCGCGGCGGCCACTTCCGCGAAGACTTCCCCAACAAAAGCGCCGAGGACGGCAAAATGAACATCATCCTCAAGCAGGGCCCCGACGGCTCCATGCAACTGCGCCGCGAGCCCATCCCGCCCATGCCCGAGCCCCTCCACCAAGTCATCGAGGAGATGAAATGAATCAAACCGTCACTTTCAAAATCTGGCGCGGCGACGCCGAAGGCGGCCAGCTCGTCGAATACAAGACCGAGGTCTCCGAAGGCATGGTCGTCCTCGACGTCGTCCACAAAATCCAGGCCACCCAGGCCAACGACCTCGCCTGCCGCTGGAACTGCAAAGCCGGCAAATGCGGCTCCTGCTCCGCCGAAATCAACGGCATCCCCCGCCTCATGTGCATGACCCGCCTCGACATGATCCCGCTCGACCGGCCCGTCACCATCGAGCCCATGCGCGCCTTCCCCCTCCTCCGCGACCTCACCACCGACGTCTCCTGGAACTACCGCGTCAAACAAAAGATCAAAAAATTCAAGCCCCGCAAACCCGACGCCCCCGACGGCACCTGGCGCATGAACCAGGCCGACGTTGACCGCGTCCAGGAATTCCGCAAGTGCATCGAATGCTTCCTCTGCCAGGACGTCTGCCACGTCCTGCGCGACCACCACAAGCACGACGAATTCATCGGCCCCCGCTTCCTCGTTTACACCGCCGCCCTTGAAATGCACCCCCTCGACACCGAGGACCGCGTCCCCGAGCTCAAACAGTCCCAGGGCATCGGCTACTGCAACATCACCAAATGCTGCACCAAAGTCTGCCCCGAGCACATCACCATCACCGACAACGCCATCATCCCCCTCAAGGAACGCGTCGTGGACGAATTCTACGACCCCCTCGGCCAACTCTGGAAAAAACTCCGCCCCAAGGTTTAGGTTTTATCCCCTGGGTCGGACGGGGCCTCGAACCCTCCGCTACCTCGCCTCAATCGACACCGTCCCGGTCACATCCTGGTCGAGCACCCACCACGCCCCCTCGTGATGCGCGCCGACGCTCTGCCCGTTAAGCCACACTCCTTTGGCGCCTTGGCCGCTCGGAATCTGCACCCGCGCGCCCATGCCGGGCGGCAGCGTGAGCGAAAGCTTGAAGCTGTCCCCGCTTTCCCACCGAACCAGAATCGGGCCCCGCGGCGTCGGAACTTTGCCTTCAGCGCTGGTCAGCAGGCCCGGATTGGGCTGGATCGCCGCGCGAGTCCAGCCCGGCGCCAACGGCTGGACCCCCAGCACGAACCGCGGCAGCAGGTTGGCGGGAGCCGCGCCCCAAGCATGGTTCCAGTCCTGATTCGGCTTGTAGCGCTGGTCCCACGCCTCCCAAGTGATGGTCGTGCCGCTGTCGACCATGTGCTTCCAGCTGCGGTCGGTGGGCGCGGTCATCAACGCAATGGCTTCCGCGGCCTCGCCGTTCTCAAATAATCCTTCCAACAGATATTGGGCCGCGTAAACCGAACAGGCCATGCCGCGCTGCGCCAGCCACTGGGCCACATGCGCCCGATTTTCCTCCGGCACCAGACCAAATGCCAGCGGAAAGAGATTGGCGTGCAGCGAAGTATGGTCCGTTCCTTCCCCGTCCCGGTAAAGGCCGCTCGCGGGGTCGAAGAGTGTTTTTTGAAACGCGGCCCGGCCCGCCTCCTCGCGCGCTGCGAAGTCCGCCGCATCCGCGTCGTGTCCCAGCGCGCCCGCGAGTTCGGCCATGTCGGCCAAAGCGCACAGGTGGAAGGCATTCTCCACCGTGTTCACCGGCTCGAAAACGTAGTGGTCCCGCTCTCCCGTGGGCCAGTCCACCAGGTCGTTCTTTATTTTTATGCTCACAATGAGTCCGTCGGCTCGCTCGGTTTCGAGGTGCAGTTTTGCTTTCAAAGCGGCATAGCGCGGAGCCAGCCACGTCGTGTCGCCGGTCTGCATCCAGTCGGCGTGCGCGATGAAAATCATGTGCGCCGCCCATTCCGTCGGCCAGGTCGGATGCGCCAATAGCCGGTCAAATGTGTCCCGCGCCATCTGGACGTCGCCGTCCGTGTAGTATCGGCTGATCTGCGCGAAATAGGCATCGCCCTCATAAGCCGTCCGCTCCCGATCGCCATCGACATAAACACCCGCAAAGGTCGTGGCCTTGATGGAATAGCGGCACAGCTCCCAGATGCGGTTCAGCAACTCATCCGATGAATGGAACGCCGCCGCCTGGTCGTTCCACGCGCTGGCAAACGCCGCGCGCCGCCGCAACTGCTCCGGGCGCAAGTCGCCCGGCCAGCCTTCGATTTCTACCCAGCGGAACGGCAGCACCACGCCCCACTCCGCCGGCGTGAGCACGGCTTGAGGCTGCTTGGTGTTGCGTTTGTCCGCCGCCGGCGCCACGACCAGCGGCTTGGCGCCGTCGAGCACCGCCTCCGCCTGCGCATAGCGCACACTCCCCGGCGGCTTGCGATTGATCCGCCCGTCCGTCAGGGCTTCGCCGAAGCGAACCGTGATGTTCCCGTCGGCCGTGGCCGGCGGGTTCAGTTCAAGATTGCCGAAGGCGACGCGGCCGAAATCCACGAGAAACACCCCCGGCGCAACGGCACTTATCTGCACAGGCGCTTCCTCCACCAGATGTACCGGCGCGCCGCGCGCCATCGGCAGCGCTGCCAGCAACACCGCAACCAAGATGCTGCCGCGCACGCCCCGGCACGAAACCAGCCTCCCGGCCGACCGTGGCATGTCCTGTTTCAAAGCTTATTCCTCGACGGGGTTAGGCGCTGTTCAAGGATTCGCCGCTCGGCCACGCGAACCCCAAGCGAAATTAGGGTTGGTGATTCCATCACTAAAAAAGGCCGGTTGACCAGCCTCAAATCCAAGCCCCGCGTCGTAAAACGCAAAAGCGGCCGGCGAACCGGCCCTTGCGCATGACTACCGGCTCCCGTCATCTTTCCGGTCTCTTTTCGCCCGATTTTCCTCCTCCGCCCTCCAAACCAAACTCTAAAATCCGCCCGCCCAGCCGTCCCCCGCCCCCACCCAACGCATAAGGGAGCGACTTTGTCGCGACACTTACCCTATAGGCGCATCAAGTCTATAGGGACCAACCCATCCAACCCATCAAACGCATCCAAAATAGCCAACGCAGTGATACCGCTCCCGCTGCCTTTCTGCTAAACTCCCCGCGCCCGCCACCTGCCCGGCCCAACCTCTTTCTCTTCATCCTGTAATCCGGTTCATCCTGTCAAATTCCTCTTCTTCTCTGCGTCTCTGCGCCTCTGCGCCTCTGCGCAAGAATTTCTTCCTTCCTTCATCCTTTTCTCTCCTTCCGCAGCCCAATCCCATCGCACCCAATCCAACCCCATCAAACCTCTAACTTTTCCCCGAATCCCCCTTCGTCCGTTCCCGCCCCTCATCCTCCATTCAACCTTTTAACCCTTCAACCTTTCGCCCACTTTAGCTTGTCCCCATGTTCTTCGGCATCTTCCTTCCGGCCCTGCTCTGGGGCCTCTGCGTCCTCGCCGCCCTCGCCGGCTGGGGCCGCCTGCTGGCCAGCATCGTCCGGCGCAACCAGAAACCCCCGGCCCCGACGCTGCCCGACTGGCTCGACGCCCCCGCCTGGGGCATCGCCGTCACCAGCGTCCTCGGCGGCATCCTCAACCTCTTCGCCATCGCCAACCGCACCGGCCTCGTCCTTTACGTCCTAGCCGGGGTCGCCCTCTTTATATACTCAGCGGCCCGCATCGGCCTTCCCCGCCTTCGCGCGTCCATCGCCCAAATCACCGCCGACCGCCCGTGGCTCGCCTTGCTCATTTTTGTCACCCTGCTGCTCGCCCTCCGCTTCGCCAGCAGCGTCATTGTCGCCTCCTTTCACACCGACCCCTACTGGAGCGCCTACCGCTTCAACCCCCAGGACGACAT
>JBEKZN010000200.1:0-4216 GCA_049509815.1 Opitutales bacterium | reverse complement strand
GCCGATTTTCCCGAGGTGGTGAACCTCGCGGGCGTCGAACTGCAGGCCGACGAAGGCGTCCTCGTTGTTGGGGCGGACTTTGCCGCGGTCGGTGCGGCCAAACCAGTGCAGGCGTTCCGTGGCGGGGGTGGTGCGCGAGTGCTCCATGGGCTGGTGGCGATTACTCGAAGCCCGGCAGGAGGGTGGCCAGTTCAAAATCGATCAGGCAAAAACGGCCGTCGGACTGGCGGTAGGTGACGTTGCGCAGGTCGGGGTCGTCGTGGCGCACGCCGAAAGGCTCGAGTTCGGCGAACAACTGGCGCTGGTGCTCTGGGTCGAGGTGATGCACGCGGCCGCCGCAGTTGGTGGTGACGGTTTGGAGGGTGACGGGGTCGGCTTCGAGCAGCTTGGGGACGAACGTGCAGCCATGGGCTTCGAGATGGCGCAGGATGCGCACCTCGTTGTCGAAGCGCTTCTGCGCGTCCGGGCCGTGGTAGGCCTTGTACACCCGTCCGTCATAGCTGAGGCGGACGGTGGAGCGCAGGGTGTCCTTCACTTTTTCCATGGATGGGAGCGGTCGGCCGGAGTCGGTCCGGCGGAAGCTGGGCAAAGATGGCGCATTCGGGGGCTTTTTGCAAAGCTCCTTCGCCCGGCTTGGCTTCGCAAGGCACGGTTGTGCGGCGGAGGGAACAGGGAATGGAGGGATTTCTTCCAAAATGGCATTCTACCTGCTTGGTTTGACCTGCCTCCCGGCCTGCCGAGGGGGCCAAACGCATCAATACATCCCAACGTTACACCCATGGCTAAATACAAACTCGAATACATCTGGCTCGACGGTTACAAGCCCGTGCCGAATCTCCGCGGCAAGACCCAAATCAAGGAGTACGACAGCTTTCCGAAGCTGGAGCAGCTCCCGATGTGGGGTTTTGACGGCAGCTCCACCCGGCAAGCCGAGGGGCGCAGTTCGGACTGCATGCTGAAGCCCGTCGCGGTCTATCCGGACTCGACGAAGAAAAACGGCGTGCTGGTCATGTGCGAGGTCATGATGCCCGACGGCAAGACCCCGCATCCCTCCAACGGCCGCGCGACCATTCTCGACGACCCGGATGCCTGGTTCGGCTACGAGCAGGAGTACTTCCTTTACAAAGACGGCGCTCCGCTGGGCTTCCCCAAGAGCGGTTTTCCGTATCCGCAGGGAGAATATTACACCGGCGTGGGCTACAAGAACGTGGGCGACATCGCCCGCGAGATCGTGGACACCCATCTCGATTTGTGCCTGGACGCCGGCATCAACCACGAAGGCATCAACGCCGAAGTGGCCAAGGGCCAGTGGGAATTCCAAATCTTTGGCAAGGGCTCCAAGAAAGCCGCCGACCAGATGTGGATGGCCCGCTATCTCCTGATGCGCCTGTGTGAAAAATACCAGGTGGACGTGAATTTCCACTGCAAGCCACTGGGCATGGACGTGGACTGGAACGGTTCGGGCATGCACTCGAATTTCTCGACCAAGTACATGCGCGAAGTCGGCGGCAAGGAGTACTTCGAGGCGCTCATGGCCGCGTTCGACAAGTACAAGGACGAGCACATCGCCGTGTACGGCCCGGACAACCACCTGCGCCTGACCGGCCTGCACGAGACGCAGTCCATCGACAAGTTCAACTACGGCATCGCCAACCGCGGCGCGTCCGTCCGCGTGCCCCACAGTTTCGTGAACAACGGCTACAAGGGCTACCTGGAAGACCGCCGTCCGAACTCACAGGGCGATCCCTACCAGATCGCCAGCCGCATCTTGCAGACCATTGCAACGGTGCCAACCAAGTAAGTTTTTGAAGACAACTCTGGCAACTTATCGGACCGCCTTTGGAATCCTGCGGGGTTCCAAAGGCGGTCCTTTTTTTCAGCTCTCCTTGAGCGGACGCCCGGACCAGCCTGCGACGGTTCCCGAAAGCCGCCGGCCGCGCTCATCCAGCGCGGCGGGACGGCACGGGATGCACTCGTCCTGGAAGTGATGGCGCGTTGATAGGCGCACCGGAAAACCCGGATGACGCCGCAAGGGGACGGAAACTGAGCCGTTCGCTCAGGAGTTCCGCTTTTTGATGAGCTGCTGCACGATGGCGAAGCGGGCGATGGACTCGAGGCGCTCGATTTCGGCGGGGTCGAGCTTCTTTTCGCGGGCCTCGACGAGGGCCTTTTCCGCGCGGGCCTGGGCTTCCGCGGCGGAATTGGGCTCGATGGAGCGCACGTCGATGGCGGCTTCGGTGAGAACGGAGATGACGTCGCCCAGCACGCGGGCGAAGCCTTGGTCCACGGCCAGGTGGGTGGGGCCGGGCTTGCCCGCCTCGGGATGGTTGGGCGGCAGGGCGGTGTTGGGGCCGGGATTGGTGAGATGAAGGTCGCCGGCGAGCAGACGGGTCAGCAGCGGGATATGGCCCGGGAGAACGCCGATGTCGCCGTCGGCCGTGTGGAGTTCCACAAAGTCAGCGGTCCCTTGATACACGCGCCGTTCCGGCGTGATGATTTCGAGGGTGAGGGGCATGGGCGAAGAAGATGCGGTTGCTTTAAAATGCCAGGCGGTTTTTTACTATTTGTGGTCGGCGGCGACGACTTCATCAATGCTGCCCTTCATGTAGAAGTCGTTTTCGTTGACCTGATCGAGCTCGCCGTCGAGGATCATGCGGAAGCCCTTGATGGTGTCGGCGACGGGGACGTACTTGCCGGGGAAGCCGGTGAAGACTTCGGCGACGTAGAAGGGCTGCGAGAGGAATTTCTGGATTTTGCGGGCGCGGAAGACGGTCTGCTTGTCTTCGGGCGAAAGCTCGTCGAGGCCGAGAATGGCGATGATGTCCTGCAGGTCCTTGTAGCGCTGGAGGACTTGCTGGACGCCGCGGGCAACCTTGAAGTGTTCATCGCCGACGAATTCGGCGGCGAGAGCCTTGGAGGTGGAGGCGAGGGGATCCACGGCGGGGTAGATGCCGAGCTCGGCGATGCGGCGCTCGAGCACGATGGTGGAGTCGAGGTGCGCGAAGGTGTTGGCGGGGGCGGGGTCGGTGAGGTCGTCGGCCGGGACGTAAACAGCCTGAAAGGACGTAATGGAGCCGCGTTTGGTGGAGGTGATGCGCTCCTGCAGGATGCCCATTTCCTGCGCGAGCGTGGGCTGGTAGCCGACGGCGGAGGGCGGCCGGCCGAGCAGGGCGGAAACTTCCGAGCCGGCTTGGGAGAAGCGGAAAATGTTGTCCACGAACAGGAGCACGTCCTGGTTTTTTTCGTCGCGGAAATACTCGGCCATGGCGAGGCCGGAGAGGGCGACGCGCATGCGGGCGCCCGGGGGCTCGTTCATCTGCCCGTACACGAGCGCGACCTTGGACTTCGAGAGGTCGTCCTGGTCGATGACCTTGCCGTCGCTCATTTCGTGGTACAGGTCGTTGCCCTCGCGCGAGCGTTCGCCGACGCCGGCGAAGACGGAGTAGCCGCCGTGTTTCATCGCGATGTTGTGAATCAGTTCCATGATGACGACGGTCTTGCCGACGCCCGCGCCGCCGAACGCGCCGACCTTGCCGCCCTTGAGGAACGGGCAGATCAGGTCAATGACCTTGATGCCGGTTTCGAGGATTTTGCCCTCGGTGTCCTGGTCGAGAAGGCTGGGCGGGGGGCGGTGAATGGGGTAGCGCTTCTCGAACTTCACCTCGCCGCGCTGGTCCACCGGTTCGCCGATGACGTTGAAGATGCGGCCCAGGACGCATTCGCCGACGGGCACGGAAATGGGCGCGCCGGTGTCCACCACTTCCTGGCCGCGGACGATGCCGTCGGTCGAGCTCATGGCGATGGCGCGCACGAGGCCTTCGCCGCGGTGCTGCTGAACTTCGAACACGAGGCGGTTGGCGCCGGTGCGGCCGGCGATTTCAATGGCGTTGTAAATTTCGGGAATGCGGGTCTCGTCGAATTGGACGTCAACGACCGGGCCGATGATTTGGACGATTTTGCCTGTGTTCATAGGGAAAGGGGGATGGAGGTTTTTAGCCGTTTAGCGGGGATAAAAATGAAGGTCGGCGGTCGTTTGCTCGGTGGATAATTTTCGAAACAGGATTAGTCGCTGTTGGCGGCGGCGGCCGCGGCGATTTCGAGGATTTCCTGGGTGATGGAGCTTTGGCGGGCTTTGTTGTACTCGAGGGTGAGGTCGGTGGTGAGCTGCTTGGCGTTGTCGGTGGCGTTCTTCATGGCGACCATGCGGGCGGAGTGC
>JBEKZN010000020.1:0-11092 GCA_049509815.1 Opitutales bacterium | reverse complement strand
GTGGTGATGGCGGGATTGTTGATTTCCAGCAGCCGGGGCGGATTGGTCATGGGCGGGGTGATATTGCTGGCGGGGCTGGGCAAGCTGGCGTGGGACAATGTGCGGGACCAGGGGTTTTCCCTGTTGGGCTGGCTGCCTGGACTGGCGATGGTGGCGGCGATGGTGGCAGTGCTGGCGTGTTTATTCATCGTGGTGAAGCCGAAGTCCATCATGCGCCTGGTGCAGGATACCACGACGCAAAAGGACAATGGACGATTGGAATTGTGGGGGCCGACGGTGGTGATGATTCAAGACCGGCCGTGGCTGGGCTTTGGCGGAGGCAGCTACCGGTATGTGTCGCCCTTTTATTTTCGGGCGGCCGGGCTGTTCACGAACCCGGATTATTTGGGCGGGATGGACCGGCGGGCGGATCACGCGCACTCGGATTGGCTGGAATTCGTGGAGCAGTATGGCGCGGCGGGCGCCATCTGGCCGCTGTTGATGCTGCTGTATTGGGCCGGCTATGCCATCCGGCAGGCGCGATGGCTGGGGGCGAGCGGATGGATGGTGCTGCTGGGGCTGGCGCTGCTGGTCGCGCATGCGGCGGCGGACTTTCCGTTTTTTTGCGCGCCGATACCGGTGCTTTTCACGGTGCTGTTATTTTCGACGATGAAGCTGGCGCAATTGGAGCGCAGCCTGGAGATGAATCGGTGACGATGGCTCCGGCGCTGCTCATCACGATGGACACGGAAGGCGACAACGTTTGGGCGCGTCCGCGCGCGGTGACCACGCGGAATGCGGCGAGCCTGCCGCGGTTTCAGGCGCTGGCGGAGCGATTTGGCTTCCACCCCACTTGGCTGGTGAACTGGGAAATGGCACACGAGCCGGCATGCGTGGAGTTTCTACGCGACGTGCTGGCGCGCGACGTGGGCGAGGCGGGACTGCACCTGCATGCGTGGGACACGCCGCCGCTCGAGCCGTTGACGGACGACGACGCGCGGCATCATCCGTACCTCACTGAGTACCGGGAACCGTTGATGCGGGAGAAAATCGAAACGCTCGCGCGAGTGCTGGAAGATACCATGCAACGCCCCTTGCGCAGTCACCGGGCCGGGCGCTGGAATTTGGATGGACGCTATGCGCGGCTGCTGCGCGAGCGCGGCTTCAGCGTGGATTGCTCGGTGTGCCCCGGTGTGAGCTGGCGTTCGACGAAGGGTGATCCGCGCGGAGCGGGCGGGGCCGATTACCGGGCGGCGCCGCGGGAGCCGTATTTGGTGGACGAGAGCGACATCATGCGCCCGGCCAGCGCGCCGGGGCCGCAGGCGCTGCTGGAGACGCCGATGACGATTGGCGAGCCGCGTCCGCGGTGGGCGGGCCGGTTGCGGGAAGTTTTTTCGAAGAGGCATTTTTGGCTGCGGCCCAACGGCCGCAACGGCGCGGCGTTGCGCGAGCGCGTGGACGAGGCGGTAGCCGAGGGGCGGGCGCACTTGATGTTCATGCTGCATTCCTCGGAGTTGATGGCCGGGGGCAGCCCGACGTTTCGGGACGACGCGGCGATTGAGCGGCTGTATGGCGATTTGGAGGCCCTGTTCGACCACGCCCGGGCGCGGGGTTGCGCGGGGCGCACGCTGGGGGAGTTTGCGGCGCAGTGGCGTGCGCAGACGGTGAAAGCCAATTAATTTATGGGAGAATTTTACGCAGTAATCATGGCAGGGGGGAAGGGCGAGCGCTTCTGGCCGCAAAGCAGCGCGGAGCGGCCGAAGCATTTGCTGTCCATCGTGGGCGAGGAGCCGATGGTGGCGCAGGCGGTGGGGCGGTTGGAGGGGCTGGTTCCGCCGGAGCGGATTTTCATCGTGACGAATGCGCGGCAGGTGGCAGCGGTGCAGGCGGCCTGCCCGACGGTGCCGAAGGACCAGGTGGTGGGGGAGCCGATGGGGCGCGACACGGGTCCGGCGGCGGCGCTGGCGGCGCTGTTGGTGCGGGCGCGGGATCCGGAGGGAGTGCTGGTGCTGCTGCCGGCGGACGCGGCGATCCATGATGCGGCCGGGTGCCGGGCGACGCTGCACGCGGCGTTTTTGGTGGCGCAGGCGAAGGACGAGATCATCACGGTGGGCGTGCGGCCGACGCAACCGGCGACGGGTTACGGGTATTTGCGCCGGGGCGCGCAACTGGGCGAGAGCGAAGGGCAGCCGTGGTTTCGGGTGGAGCGGTTTGTGGAGAAGCCGGATTTGGCCACGGCGCAGCGGTATCTGGCCGATGGCGGCTACCTCTGGAATGCGGGGATGTTCGTGGCGCGGGCGTCGGTGCTGGAGGCGGCGTTTCGAACGCATGCGCCGGCGATTGCGAAGGTGATGGACATTATTGAAGGGGCGTTAGGCACCGCGCCCTTGTCGCAGCGTCTTGATGCAGCTTACGGCAGCATGCCGAAAATTTCGCTGGATTACGCGGTGATGGAGAAGGCGGGGAACGTGGCGGCGTTCGAGGCGGCGTTCGACTGGGACGACGTGGGCGAATGGCCGGCGCTGGCGCGGCACTGGCCGCGGGATCAGGAGGGGAATGTGGCGCGTGGCGCGGTGGTACTGGAAGCGGCGCAGGACAATATTGTGATAAGCGAGGGGGGGCAGTTGGTGGCGCTGCTGGGGGTGAAGGATTTGGTGGTGGTGCACACGCCGGGGGCCACGCTGGTTTGCCACAAGGACAGCGCGCAGGACTTGAAAAAGCTGCTGCAAAAGGTGGCGCAGGCGGCGGATGCGGGCCGCGAGCCGAAGGCGTAGAAGTATTTTCCGGGGAGAGAAATTTGATGGCGACCTATTTGGTAACGGGCATGGCGGGGTTTATCGCGGCGCGGACAGCGGAACTGCTGCTGGCGGCGGGGCACACGGTGGTGGGGGTGGACAATTTGAATGATTATTATGACGTGCGGGTGAAGGATTACCGGCTCGGGCGTCTGCTGGGCGATGAGCGCGGGCGCGGCAACCGGGAGGCGCGGCGTTCCGTGTATGCGAGAACGGGACGCGTGACGGGCGCGGGTGGGCGGGTGGTGTTTGAAGCGGTGGACGTGGAAAATCTGCCAGCGCTGGAGCGGCTGTTTGCGGAATTCCAGTTCGAGGCGGTGTTCAACCTGGCGGCGCGCGCGGGGGTGCGCTACAGCCTGGAAAATCCGCACGTTTACCTGACGACCAACACGCATGGGACGCTGAACCTGCTGGAGTGCCAGCGCAAATTCGGGGTGGTGAAGCAGGTGCTGGCCTCGACGTCGTCGCTGTACGCGGGTTGCGCAATGCCGTTCAGCGAGGATCTGCCGGTGAACACGCCGTTATCGCCGTACGCGGCGTCCAAGAAGGCGGCGGAGATGATGGCGTACAGTTATCACAAGCTTTTTGGCCTCGATATTACGATCACGCGCTATTTCACGGTGTTTGGGCCGGGGGGGCGGCCGGACATGAGCATTTTTCGGTTCATCGAGTGGATGGAGGCGGGCCAGCCGCTGCAGGTATTTGGCGACGGCTCGCAATCGCGGGATTTTACGTACGTGGACGACATCGCGCGCGGGACGGTGCTGGCGGCCAAGCCACTGGGTTACGAGGTGATCAATCTGGGGGGCGGGCGGCAGCCGATTTCGCTGCGGGAGTTGATCGGGCTGCTGGAGCAGGCGCTGGGAAAGAAAGCCGCGGTGCAGGGCCAGCCGTTTTACGCGACGGACATTCGGGAGACGCAGGCGAGCATCCGCAAGGCGGAGGAATTGCTCGGCTGGCGGCCGGAGGTTGGGCTGGCGGAGGGCCTGCGGCGCACGGTGGATTGGCACCGGGCGCAGCGGGCGTGGTTAAAGGAGATTGTGCTCTAAAGGGGCGGAGGTAATGTTCATTTTATGAAAGCAGTCATACTGGCGGGAGGATTGGGCACGCGCTTGAGCGAGGAGACGCAGCTCAAGCCGAAGCCGATGGTGGAAATCGGCGGGCGGCCGATTCTGTGGCACGTGATGAAGATTTACGCGGCGCACGGGATTCGGGAGTTCATCATTTGCGCGGGGTACAAGGGGTACCTGATCAAGGAGTATTTTGCGAATTACTTCCTGCACATGTCGGATGTGACCTTCGACATCGCGGAAAACAAGATGGAGGTGCACGAGCGGCGGTCGGAGCCGTGGCGGGTGACGATTGTGGACACGGGCGAGCAGACGATGACGGGGGGGCGGTTGCGCCGGGTGCGCGAGTATTTGGGGCGGGAAACTTTTTGCTTCACGTACGGCGACGGCGTGGCGGATGTGGACATTCGGGCGCAGGTGGCGTTTCACCGCGAACATGGGAAGCAGGCGACGGTGACGGCGGTGCAGCCGCCGGGGCGGTTCGGGGTGCTGCGGCTGGACCGGGGCGGATTCGTGGAGGCGTTTGAGGAGAAGCCGCAGGGGGACGGGGCGTGGATCAACGGGGGCTTTTTTGTGTTGGAGCCGGCGGTGATTGATTTGATCGAGGACGACCGCACAATCTGGGAGCAGGGGCCGCTCAAAGCCCTGGCGCACACGGGCCAGCTGGGGGCGTACAAGCATGAGGGTTTCTGGCAACCGATGGACACAATGCGCGACCGGAATCATCTGGAGAACTTGTGGACTGAGGGCAACGCGCCGTGGAAAACGTGGTGATGGGTCCGGTCCGCGCACCGAGGCGCAAGACGACAATTATGAACGATGCTTTCCAGGGGTTTTACCGTGGCCGCCGGGTGTTGCTCACCGGGCACACGGGATTCAAGGGTGCATGGCTGGCGGAATGGCTGCTGGCCTTGGGTGCGCAAGTGACCGGGTACAGCCTGCCGCCGGCGACCGATCCGAGCCTGTTCAAGCAACTTGGCCTGGCGAAGCGACTGGAGCACCGGGTGGGGGACATCAATGATCGGGCGCAGGTGGCGCAGATGGTGGCGGAGGCCAAGCCTGAAGTGGTTTTTCATCTGGCGGCGCAACCGCTGGTGCGCCAGTCGTACGCGGATCCGGTGGGCACCTTGGCGACGAATGTGATGGGGACGGTGCACCTGCTCGAGGCGTTGCGGGGCAGGAGCGAGCCCTGCGCGGTGGTGGGCGTCACGAGCGACAAGTGCTACGAAAACCGGGAGTGGCTGCATGGCTACCGCGAATCGGACCCGATGGGCGGATACGATCCGTACAGCGCGAGCAAGGGTTGCGCGGAGCTGGTGATTGCGGCGTACCGGCAGTCATTTTTTCATCCGGAGGGCAAGCCGAGCGTGGCGCTGGCGAGCGCGCGGGCGGGCAATGTGCTGGGGGGCGGAGACTGGGCGGCAGACCGGATTGTGCCGGATGCGGTCCGGGCGCTGGCCCGGGGCGAGGCCATTCCGGTGCGGAATGTTCACGCGACGCGCCCTTGGCAGCATGTGCTGGAACCGCTGAGCGGTTATCTGACGTTGGGGCAGCGGCTGGGCACCGGCCTCGGGTGGCACGGAAAAGGCGAGGCCGACCGAGGTTTGCGGGATTATGCGAGTGCGTTCAATTTCGGCCCGCGGCTCGACTCGAATCGCACGGTGGGAGACTTGGTGCGGGAGGTGTTGCGGCACTGGCCGGGCGAATGGATTGACCGTTCTGACCCGCGGGCGCCGCATGAGGCGGGCCGGCTGAGTCTGGCGACGGACAAGGCTTTTCATTTGCTGGGCTGGGAACCGGTGTGGGATTTTGCCACGACAGTTGCCCGCACCACCGCCTGGTACCGCCAGGCACAGGTTGCCAATGGAAAAAGCACACTCTGGCGTGAATTGACCGTGGCTGATCTCACGGCATATACCGCATCCGCCCACGCCTGCGGCGCAGCCTGGACGCGCTGACCAAGGCATGGACGGCAATGCTGATTTGGCAAAGGGAGGACAAGGTTGATTCGAGTTCGCCGGCGATCGGTTCTGAAATCTTACCTTGCCCGTTTTTTGCGCTTCAGGTTTCATTCCGGCACCCATGACTCATCCCTCCGCCCTTCGGGCCTCCACCATGAAGTTTGACCCCGCCTACCCGGTTCACCATCTCGTTAAATGCGGCCGCATTGCGCGCTGCCAAGTGTGCGATTCGGGGAAGGTGCACCTGGTGCTGGACCTGGGCCACCAGCCCATGTGCGGATCCATGCTGACCAAGGAGCGGCTGGATCAGCCGGAAATGGCGTATCCCTTGCGGCTGTGCTGGTGCGAGGATTGTTCGCTCGCACAAATTGATTATTGCGTGGACGGCAGCGAGGTCTTTTTCCCCGACTATCCGTACCGCAGCGGCATCACCCGCGAATTGCAGGAATACCAGGTCAATATCAGCCGCTCGCTGATCTCGCGGTACGGCTTGTCAGCCAGTGACCTGGTGGTGGACATTGGGTCCAACGACGGAACGCTGCTGAGCGGGTTCAAGCGCGACGGGGTGCGGGTGCTGGGGGTCGAGCCGACGAAAATCGCCAAGTATGCGATCGAGGCCGGCATTGATACGGAAAATGATTTTTTTACCATCAAAACCGCCGGGCGAATTCTCGCCAAGCACGGTCCAGCCTCGCTGATCACGTCAACAAACATGTTCGCCCACATGGCGACGATCGGCGAGGTGGTAAAGGGGCTGGAATTGCTGCTGCGGGATGACGGGGTGTTTGTCTCGGAGACGCACTACCTGCTGGATGTGGTGCAGGGGGGCCAGTTCGACACCGTCTATCACGAGCATTTGCGAACGTATTCCCTGAAATCGCTGATCCGTTTGTTCGATTATTACAACTTTACGGTGATTGATGTCGAGCGGGGCAGCCGCTACGGGGGCAACATCCGGGTCCACGTGCAAAAGGGCAAGGGGCGCGCGGTCAGCCGGAATGTCGCTGACTTGCTGGATTTGGAACGGGACTCGGGTTTGTACGATTTGCCAACCTACCAGAAATTTGCCGAACGGGTGAAAAGGGCAAAATTCGAATTTCTGAATTTTCTGATCCGGTTGCGACGGGAGGGGAAAACGGTGGTGGGGAATTCCTGCCCCGGCCGCTGCTCGACCCTGCTAAACTACTATGGCATCGATCCGGAGTGGATGCCGTACCTGGCGGAGCAGCCGACGTCGCTGAAACTGAACATGTATTTGCCCGGGAAGCACATTCCGGTGGTCAACAACGAGATTTTGATCCGGGAGCAGCCGGATTATGTCGTGTTGCTGGCGTGGCATTATGCCGGTCCGATCATGGAGCAATTGCGCGCGCGGGGGCTGAAATCCCATTTTATCATCCCACTGCCGGACTTTACCGTAGTGGAAAACAAATCGTGAAGGTTCGGCTGGCTATCATCGGTTCCGGTTTTGGCTTGTACGGGTTGCTGCCGGCGTTTCAGCGTCTGCGGCAATGCGAAGTGGTCGGATATTGCGCCCGGCCGACTCCGCGGGCGCTGGAATATTGCCGGGGCACCGGGGTGGAGGCTCTTTTTACCGACTGGCGGCGAATGATCAAAGAAGTCCAGCCCGATGCCGTGGCCATCGCCGTGGTGCCAAAGTACCAGTACGCGATCGCACGGTATGCGTTGCGCCACGGCGTGGCGGTTTTCGCGGAAAAGCCGCTGGCGACAAGCGTGAAGCAGGCGCGGGAGTTGCTCGAGCTGGCGCGGCGGTCGCAGTGCGCCCACATGGTGGATTTCATCTTTCCGGAAGTGCCGGCGTGGAGGGCCGCGCGGGCCGCGTTGCGGGCGGGCCGGATCGGGCGGATCACGCAAGTGGTGGTGAACTGGAGTTTTTTGAGCCATGATTTGCGCCACCGACTCCGCACATGGAAGACCGATCCCGCCCGGGGCGGGGGTGCCCTGGCTTTTTTTGGCTGCCATCTTTTGCACAACCTGGAGTTTTTTCTCGGACCCATTGAGCGACTCGGCTGCCGTCTGGATGGAGCCGGCACGGGCGGGAGCGTCGGAGAGACCGCGGTGAATCTGCAGGTGAAATTCCGGCAGGGGGCGTCGGGGAGCGTGGTGTTGAACTGTGCCTCGCGCGGGGCGAGCACCCATCGGTGGGAGTTTTATGGCGAGCGCGGCACGATGGTGCTGAGCAGCGACGCGGAAGGCGTATCACCTGATTTCCGCGTGACGCTGGGCACTGAGGGCAACTCGGCCCGGAAACTGTCCGTGCCAAAAATGCCGAGGCGTGCCGGGGTTGACGGCCGCGTGCCTTTGGTTGAGCGAATCGGGCAGAGATTCATCCGCTGGTGCGGGGACGGGGGCGTGGCGGAGCCGAATTTCGCGCACGGTTGCCGGGTGCAGGAGTTGATCGAAATCGCGCGACGATCGCACCGGCGGGGAGAAATTTTGACGGTTCCGGAAATGCGGACTGGGGCGGCGCGCTGCGAAGCATTCCCACGGCGAGACATATTTCGAAATCGGGTCCGGGATGAGCAAACCCTGGCAGCGTTTTCCAGTAAAGAATCCCACTGAACATTGAACGAACCGCATCCGCATGCCCCTGCTGTCGATTTGCATAATTACTTATAATAGGTCGCGTGATTGCGACGAGACGGCGCGGGCGTTTTTGCGAGAAATCAACGGGCGCTGGGACCAGATTGAGCTGATCATCGCGGACAATGCGTCAACCGATGATACGCGGGAGCTCATTGAGGGGCTGCCGGAGCGGGAGCGGATTCAATATGTGCGCCACGCGGAGAATCTCGGCGCGATCGGCAATTACATTTACGGACTGAGGACGGCGAAGGGCGAGTACGTGTGGATTGCCGGCGATGACGATAAATACCATCCCGGCGTGGTGGACAAGGTTCTTGAGGTCATCAAGAGTCGGGCACCCGGGTTGATTCACCTCAATTGTGAAGTCAAAGACGGATACGACGGCCAGTTGATTACCGCCAGCTATTACGGCTTAACGGCGATGGTGGCGCAGGTGGACTCCGTGCGAACGATGCAATACATGCTGGCCGTTGATGACGGGGGCTTTACGTTTATTTCCTGCAATGTGATGAAAACAGCACTGGCGCGGGAGCAAATCAGCCGTCCGGGTTTCATTTCCACGCTGGCCACGCCTTTGGAAGTCACCATTTGTTGCGGGCTGGCAGGAGGGTTTTATTTTGTCCGCGAAATTCTGGTGACGGGCTACTTTAACGCCAATTCATGGTCGGCCAACCTTGCTGATTTCTATTTTTGGGGGCGGCCGGTGGCCTGGATGGCGATGTGGCGGCGCGGGCTGCGGACGGTGGTGTTGTTGCGGCGGCTGGCCACGCTGGCGAGCGCGCAGACGGCACGGTACTATTGGAAGTCGCCCGCGCGCCTGGGCGCGGTGCTGCGCCGGGCGTTGCGCGGTTGAGTCCGCAATGGAAGCAGGGTGAAGGTGTTTTTTGCTGGTGTATTGGGCTGGAAAAATCATGGCCAAAAGACTGAGCGAGGCATTGCTGGGCGAATCGCGTTTTAAGAACGCGTTGCTGGGCACGATCACCGGGTATTTCCAATACGCGATTCTGGCGGTATTTCAGTTTGCGCTGGCGCCGGTGGTTTTGCGGGTTTCGGGGCAGGAGGTGTACGGGTCGTACGGGGTGATCATGCAGATTCTAGGCATGATTGCGTTGCTGGATCTGGGCTTTTCAGTCAGCGCGGGGCGATTTTTGGCGCAGGCGCACCAGCGGGAGCAGGGGTGGAGCCGCTATTTTCAGATTTTCCGGGTGGTGCGGATGTATTGTGCGAGCGTGGGGGTGGTGGGATGCCTGGTGTGCTTCGGGCTGAGTTTCTTTTTCAACCATTGGTTCAGCATCAAGCCGGCGTATCAGGGGGAAATGCGCCACGCGTTGAGATTGCTGGCGATGTGGCTGGCGGCGCGCTCGTTGATCATTCCCTACACGCTGGGGGTGCTGAGCCTGCAATGGATTGCGGTCAGCAACCTGTGCGGCCTGCTTTCGGGGATTTTGCGGCTGGGGGTTTCGCTGGTTTTGGTGTTGAAGGGGTGGAGCATCACGGGGCTGGTGTTGGGCAACATCACGGCCGAAGCGGCGAATTTGTTCATTCAGCGCGGCATTTTTGTGAGGCAATTTAAGGACGTGGCGGAAGCGGCGAGGCCGCCCGCGGCCGATTTCAAGCTGTTCAAGCAGGTATTCGGCTTTGGCCTGCTGGTTTTTCTCAGCCAGTTGTCGTGGCAGATCGGATTCCAGAGCGGCATGGTGGTGACGGGCATCCTCTACGGCGCGTGGGCGAGCAGCGTCTATTTCTCGACGTATCTGCCGGCGAGCACGATGTACCAGGTGGTGCTGCGATTTTTTGACAGTTTTGTGCCGGGACTGAATCAGATTTGGGGATCACAGAATCCGGGGGCGATCCGCCATGTGGCTTTGCGCATGTACAAGTACGGTGCGGCGATGATGTGGCCGATTCCCGCGCTTATTTTCCTGTATGGGGAGCGCATTGTGACCGCGTGGGTGGGGCGGGCGCAGTTTGCCGGCCATTCGATGCTGCTGGCGATCGCGGTGTTCAGCCTTTTTTTGACCGTCACGCGTTCTTCGGACATCGTGCTCAACGTGGCGGGGCGCATCCGGGTCTTGAACATCATCGCGGTATGCGACGGATTTGTGAACGTGGGTCTGGCGTTTTTTCTGGGGCGGAGATTGGGCATTGCCGGGGTGATGTGGGCGTGCGTCATCGCGGTATTTCCGCGAAACGTCTATCTTAACGTCACGGCGTTGCGCATCCTCGGATTGAGCATGGGCGAGTTTGCGCGCAGCTTCGGCCTGGGGTTTCTCCTGCTCGGGGCGCTGTGCTGGGCGGTCATTGCGGCCGTGGCGGGCCGGCATTTTATGTGGCCCAGCAAATATGGCGTGTTTGCCGAGGTGGCGGTGCTGTACCTGGCGTGGCTGGTGGTGGTGGTGACAGGGATATTGGAGCGGAATGACCGGAGCCGCCTGGTGCAGGCGGTCACCAGCAGGTTTGCTTGAGTCAGAACGAGACAATCCTGACAACGGAGAGACAAGCATGAGTGATTCGCGGCCAACGCTGACCCTGGCGATACCGACTTACAACCGCTGCGCCAAGCTGGGGCAGTTGCTGGACTTGGTGGACCGGCAGCTTCCGGAGGAATGGCGGGAGTTCTTCGATGTGCTGGTGATTGATGATGGTTCGACCGATGGGACGTGGGAGTTTTTAAACGCCT
>JBEKZN010000002.1:0-16987 GCA_049509815.1 Opitutales bacterium | reverse complement strand
ACGTCCGATTTCGTGCCCGAGTCAGTAGTATAATTACCGACGCTGAGGCTCCAGTCGCTAATCTTAAGGTCGGTGCCGACGGTTCCCCCCGAGCCGGCGGGACCGGCTGGGCCAGCGGGGCCGGCCGGGCCAGTTTTACCGGTGGGGCCAGCCGGGCCTTCGGGACCGGCGGGGCCGGTTTTGCCAGCGGGACCAGCAGGGCCGGTGGCGCCGGTTTTGCCAGTGGCGCCGGTGGAGCCGGCGGGGCCAGTGGCGCCGGTTTTGCCGGTGGGACCGGTTGGGCCAGCAGGGCCAGCGGGGCCAACTCCGCCGGTGACGGCGACGCCGTTGACCTCGAGTTGGCTCTTGGCGAAGTTGACCACGCCGCCGGAGGCGGGCTGGACGACGGCGCCGCTGCTGTTAACTTCGACACTAACGTTTTGAGCGGGGGCGGGGAAGGCGATGGTGGCGAAGGCCAGGAGGGCCAGCGAAGCGAGGAGGCGGTGAGGAATGAGCGGGTGATGCATGGTGTTGGCAATGGTTGGAAGGGCAGCGTTAGCAATTATTCCCACAGCGGGATTATGACAAAACGACGCCGGGCAGCCAAGGCCAAACAAGAAGAGCGTTCACAGTGGATGAACAAGAGTGAGCGCGACGGAGCGCGTCCCTGCAAACTAGAAAGCCGTCCTTACTGCATCCGCACCAAAAGCGGTCAGCTAGGGCGACGTGGTGGGCGAGGCGGGCGCGGTGGTGTTGCCAGCTGGAGCCGTGGTGGTGTTGCCCGAGGTGGTGGTGTTGGCGGGGGCGGGAGCGGGGAGGGACTTGAAGTAGATTTCAGTGAGGCTGGGGCCGAGGCCGTTGGCGGGGGCGGTGATGTGAGTCAAGGTGGTGGAGGGCGGGGGCAGCTTGGGCGGGGGCGGGGCGGTCTGGCCGTTGCCGTTGACCAACTGGAGGGGCATTTCGGTGTCGCCGTCGGGCATGATGGTGTAGGTGCCGGCGATGCCGGGGTAGCTTTTGAGGGCGAGAAAGCCTTCGCGGATTTTATCGGGTTGGAGGGAGGCGGAGCGGGCGGCGCTGGCGGCGATGACGCGGATGTTGTCGTAGGCGTAGGCGGCGAAGAGGTCGGGGTCCTTGCCGTAGGCGGCGCGGAATTTTTGGGCAAAGGTTTGCTGGACGGAGTTGCTGAGCGGGTTCACGACGTAGGCGGGCACGGGGTAGAGCAGGTTGGCGGCGAGGCCGGTCTGGTTGCCGAGGCCTTCGAGGCTACCCTGGCCGAGGTAGCCGAGGACGAGGCCGGTCCATTTGGTCAGGCTGAAGGCGGTGAGGATGTTCGCGTATTCGGGGCCGTAGCCGACGAGGACCATGGAGTCGGCGTCGAGGCGTCCCATGGCCGTGGCGAGCATGGTGTAATCCACTTCGGTGGGGGTGTAGGCGTCCTTGTAGGTGGTGATGTAGTCGCCATGGATGAGGAACTCCATGTACTTGGCGTTGCTCTGGCCGATGAGGCCGCTGGCATAGAGAATGGCGGTTTTGTTGACGCCGGCGGCGGCGAGGTAGCCCTCGATGAGGCGGCCTTCCTGGTCGCCGTTGAGGTAAACGCGGAAGCTGTTTTTGGGGGCGAGGCTGACGGCGGCGACATAGTCGGAGAGGAAGCCGATCAACTGGGGGTAATCGGCGACGTTTTCGGCGCGGTAGGTGACGAGGTCGGTGTCGCCGATGAGGATGACTGGCACGTCGAGGTCGCGCCATTTTTCGAGGGCGACGGCGCCGTTGGTGAGGTCACCCTGGGTGTCAACGATGCCGAGCACGACGGGGTGGCCGTTGATGCCGCCGGCGGCATTGACGTCGGCCACGCCCAATTGGAGACCCCGCTGCATGGAGCGGCCCTGGACGGCGTTGGGGCCGCTGAGCGGGAGGACGGCGCCGACGACAAAGGTGCGCGAGTTACCCTTGGGCAGTTCGGGTTCGGTGGAGCAGCCCTGGGCCCACAGCAAAAGCCCCAGCAGGAAGGCAGCGAGAGTGGCTTGGCCGAGGACGCGGAGGGCGGGCATGGGGCAGGTTGGCGGGAGAGGGGAAAGCGTGTCAAGCGCGCGGGTCGTATGCGGGAAGAATTCAGGTGCGGGCAAGCGGCAAATTTTTTTTACACTTTTTGCACAAAGATTGGCGGAATAGCGGCCAGCGGGGGCGCTCTCATTCACAGCCTGAATAGTGTTCCACGGCGGCTTTGCACCGTTCGACGGCGCGGGACCGCCCTCACCCCCAACGAAAGTTGCTTCCATGAAAACGGAATTCTTCTCCTCCTGGCGCCGCGCCGTTTTGGCGTTCGCCGCCCTGGCCTTCACGACGATCACGGTTCACGCGCAAACCTTGGAAGCCCAATTCTCGGTCGCGAGCGATTGGGGTTCGGGATTCACGGGGGACGTGATTTTGACCAACCAGACCGGCGGACCGGTGCACGACTGGTTGTTGCAGATCAATTATTCGGGGAATATTTCGGATCTTTGGAACGGGGTCATTTTGAGCCACACGGGCAACGTATATCTGGTGGGCCCGGCGAGCTGGAACGATGAAATTGACCCAGGCACGCCGGTGGACGTGGGATTTTCGGGAGCGCCGGGCAGTCCGTCCATCACCACGAGCGTGACATACACGGCGGGGCCGAGCACCGGCAGCACGAGCGGCGGCGGCACGTCGGGCAACACGAGCAGCGGCGGTTCAACCGGTGGAACGAGCGGCAACACGACGACGGGCATCGCCGGCACGCTGACGCTGGCGACGGTGGACACGAGCACGGTGCAGGCGAACCAGGTGGATACGCCGCTGGGCGTGGCCACGCTGTACAGTTTTGCGACCCCGCCGGCAAATGTGTCGGCGTTGAGCGTGACGACGAACAACGCGAGCGTGGTCAAGCCGAGCATCACGGCGGAGGGCAAGCTGAGTGTGCAAGGTTTGGCGACGGGCCGGGCGGGCTTGGAGATTGTCAACGCGACAACGGGTGAAATTCGCTACCTGGGCGTGCGGGTGTTGACAGCGAGCGGGGCGGAGCCCGGCATGCCGAGTTACCTGGGCATCGGTTCCGTGGGACAGGACACCGACACGGATCTGGCGTTTTTCCGCGCGTACGCGAGCGACGGGACGAACAAGCGGCTGGATTATCGCTATATTTATCTGAACGGCGGGCCGGAGAACGTGAACGGCGGCTGGCGGACGTGGACGGTGCCGGACGGCTTCCGCGTGACCTCGTATGTGCGCGAGAGCGAGCGCATGGGGATGATTCCGATTTTCGTGTACTATGATTTGAACGGCAACGGCGACGGGTACTACACGGACAGTTCAAACATCCAGAACACGACCTTCATGTTCGGGTATTTTCAGGACCTGATGGTGGCGCTGCAACTGGCGCAGGCCGAATCGCAGGGGGACCTGGTGGGATTTGTGATTGAGCCGGACTTCCTGGGCTACTTTGCCCAGAGCGACTCGCGCAGCCCGGACGAGATTCCCGCGATGACGGAGGAGGCGTACACGGCGGGCGCGCTGACGCAAGGCGTGGATCCGGACTTTCCGGACACGCTGCACGGGCTGGTGCAGGCGATCAATTACATCATCCACAAAAACATGCCGACGGCGTTTTTCGGCTGGGAGCACAGCTTGTGGGCGTCGCCAGCGGACGGGTGGACGACGCCGATTCCGGGCACGGGGGTGATTCACCTCACCGACACGCTGGGCATCCCGGCGGGACGCCAGGCGATTTACAATGAGGCCACGGCGATCGCGAAATATTACGAGTCGTGCGGGGTGCTGACCAACGGGGCGAGCTTCGTGTGCATGGACAAGTACGGGCTGGATGCGGGCGCCGAGAACGAGAACAACACGCCCGCGCAGTCCACGTGGTTTTGGAACGCGGTGCAGTGGACAAACTACCTGGTGTTTGCGAACGCGCTGCACAACAACTCGAACCTGCCCGTGGTGTTGTGGCAGTTGCCGGTCGGGCACATCAACGAGTCGCTGATGGAGGATCCGTACACGCCGGGACAACTGTTTCCGCTGTTGACGGACACATACCAGAGTTACGAGGACTCGGCGCCGACGTATTTCTTCGGCGATGCGTTCTCGACGACGGTGCCGGCGCGGCTGGCGTTCTTCGGCCTGACGGACGGCGGCGTGAGCAACGTGACGGTGTCGGGCAGCACGACGACGTGGGGCCTGGGACTCACCCTGGCCAAGCAGGCGGGCGTGACGGTCGCGCTGTTTGGCGCGGGGGTGGGCGACAGCACGCAAGGCACGGGCACGCCGCCGACGGACAATTATTGGTGGATCAGCAAGGTGCAGAATTATTACAGCAATCCGGTGTCGCTGGCGGGGCCGGATGACGGGGTGCCGTTTGGCAGCGGCGGAAATTCGACGAGCGGGGGCAATACCAGTGGAGGCGGCAATACCACGAGCGGCGGGAACACGACAAGCGGTGGGAATACCACGAGTGGCGGAAATTCAACCAGCGGAGGGAATACGACGAGTGGCGGCAACAGTACCACGGGTGGAAACTCGACGAGTGGCGGAAACACGACTGGTGGCGGAAACACGACGACGGGGACGCCGGCGGTGACGGTGACGTTCAGCGACACCGACGACTGGGGGACGGGGTTCACCGGCTACATGACGATCACAAACACGGGCAGCGTGAGCATCACGAGCTGGACGCTGACGTTTAATGCAAAGTTCACCATCGGCACGTACTGGGACGCGAACCTGACCTCGTCCAGCGGCGGAAAGTATGTGATGACGAACGCGAGCTGGAACGGAGCGATTGCGCCTGGGGCGAGCGTGCAGGTGGGTTTCAACGCCACGCCCGGCAAGCCGGCCGCGCCGACGGGGGTGGTGCTCCAGGCGAACGGTGGGACTGCCAACGCGGCGGCAGCTGCCACGACCACTAGCAAAGCGACCACCATGGCAACGACTAAAGTGGCCACCACCGCGGTGAAAACGGCGGTGAAGACGGCGACGGTAAAGAAAACAGTGTGAGGCTTCAGGGGCGCGTCCCGACGGGGGCGCGCCCCGCGAAGCGGCGGGAGGCAAGGATGTACAAAATTCCGCCGACAATCATGAAGATGGAGTAGAAAGTGCCGCGGCTGAGGCCGAAGATGAGCGAGATGCCCTCGTCGGGCTCGCGAAAGATTTCGCAGATGATGCGGACGACGGCGTAGGCGATAAAGAACTCGCCGGCGAGCTGGCCGGACGGGCGGCTGTCGGGCTGGCCGGGCGGCGGGCCGCTCCACCAGCGCCATTGCACGAGGGCGAGCAGCAGGAGGCCTTCGAGGGCGGCTTCGTAGAGTTGCGAGGGGTGGACGGGGCCGGTGTAACCGACGATGTGGCCGCCCTCGCGAATGGGGAAAATCATGGCCCAGGGGACGGTGGCGGCCTTGCCCCAAAGCTCGCCGTTGACGAAGTTGGCCAGGCGGCCGAGGAACAGGCCCGCGGGGACGAGCGTGACCACGACGTCGGAGACGCGCAGAAAACCCAGCCCGGTGGTGCGGCCGAACCACCAGACGGCGAGGAGGCCGCCGATGAAGCCGCCGTGGCTGGCCATGCCGCCCTCCCAGACGCGGAAGAAATAGAGGGGATTGGCCATGAGTTCATCGGGGCGGTAGAGCAGGCAGTAGCCGAGGCGCCCGCCGATGAGGACGCCGAGGATGAGAAAAGTCATCAGCGTGGAGCGCGCCTCGGCGTCGAGCGGGAAGCGGCCCTTTTTGGCGTAGAGCCAGAGCAGCCAGGTGGCGATGATGAAGCCGGCGATGTAGGCGAGGCCGTACCAGCGGATGCCGGGGAGGAACCAGCCCGGCGGAAAATGGACGACGAACGGGTCGAGGTCGTGCACCCAGTATTTGGCGGCCTCGGGCGGGAGGGGGACGTCGGACGGGGCTTCGGCGAGGGCGGAGAAGACGGTGGCGAGAAAGGACATCTTGAGCCGACGAGCCAAACGCGGCGGGCGGGGGTGGGGCAAGAGCGGATTTGCGAAAGGGTGCGGGCCGGCGGCGAAAAAATCTCGCCCCAAGCGGGGGTTTGCGTGTTGAAAAGGAGGATGGAACACGAGGGCCACTACATGCCCGGTTATTCGCCGCGGATCGTGCGGTTCATGGAGGCGCGGTCGGCGGAGACGCACGCGCAGTTTTTTTTGCCGCTGCTCAAGCCGGGGCTGCGGCTGCTGGATTGCGGGTGCGGGCCGGGGACGATCACGCGCGGGCTGGCGGCGCGGGTCGCGCCGGGCGAGGTGACGGGGGTTGATTTGGAGGAATCGCAAATCGAGATCGGGCGCAAGGACCCGAAGCATCCGGCGAATTTGAGCTACGTGAAGGCGGGAGTTTATGCGCTGCCGTTTCCGGACGGGCAGTTCGACGCGGTGTTCGCGCACGCGCTGTTTGAGCATCTGGCGGAGCCGGTGAAGGCGCTGCGGGAAATCCGGCGGGTGCTGAAGCCGGGCGGAGTGGCGGGGTTGTGCAGCCCGGATTGGGACGGGTTTTTGTTTGCGCCGCCGAATCCGGAGGTGGAAGCGGCGACGGCGTTGTTCCGGCGCATCCAGGAAGCGAACGGCGGAAACACGACGGCGGGCCGGCGGCTGGGGGTGTGGCTGGACGAGGCCGGGTGGAAGGACGTGCGGATGACGGCGCGGTACGAGTGCCAGGAGGACCTGACGCTGATCAGCGAATTTTTATACGACCGGCTGGCGCGGGCGCCGAAGCAGGACGACATTTTCGGGCGCGGGTGGAGCGACGAGGCGTCGTTGAAACGCATTTTGCACGCGCTGCGGCAGTGGGAGAAACGGCCGGACGGGCTGTTTGCGCTGGCGTGGGTGGCGGCGACGGCGCAGGGGTGAGGGGAAATGAGATGCCTTGTCGTCGGCAGGCAGATGTCAGAGGCCGACCGCGGGTTGGGTTGACATCCCAACCCGACGATTTACGATGGTTGCCGTGAACAAGGCCTTACCAGTGGAAAAACGAGAGCCGTCGCCGGCGTTGAAGCGGGCGATGCGGGAGGCGGATGCGGGAATCGGCCTGGTGCGCGTGGGCAGCACAAAAGAAGAGATTCACGCCTGGACCCGGCGCATCTATAAGCGAGCTGGTAAAAAGCAGAAGGGTTGATACGCAGTTGGCGAGGGCGGTTCGCCGAGGACTCGATCCAGACGATTGGGAGCACTTGGTTTATCTGCTTTTGAAGGGCGAGCCGCTGCCGGCGGAATACAACGAGCACCGATTGACGGATAACTGGCAAGGGTGGTCGGAATGCCATCTCGCAGCCGATTTATTGGTGGTTTACAGGCGCCATCCCGGGAAAGTGGTGGTCATTGCGGTGGGGACGCACGCGGAGCTTTTTCCGCACCGCAAGCGATAATGGTTTTACTCCACTTCGTTTTGGTAAATTTGCTCAAGGGTTTGGCGCTGGCGGATGAGGCGAAGGGGGCCGTCTTCCTGGAGGAGGACTTCGGGGGCTTCGGGGAAGGAGTTGTAGTTTTTGGCGCTCATGCCGGCGCAGTAGGCGCCGGCGCCTTCGATGACGCAGAGGTCGCCGATTTCGGCCTGGGCGAGGAGGCGGGGAGCGAGGGTCTCGGGTTCGCCGGGAGCGCTGGTGAGGAGGTCGCCGGACTCGCAGCAGTGGCCGACGACGAGGTACTTGCGGGCGAGGCCGGTGCCGCGGGTGGGGATGACGACGATGGGGTGTTGCGCGCCGTAGAGGCTGGGGCGGAGGATTTCGGTCATGCCGGCGTCGAGCTTGAGGAATTCGTAGCCCGAGGGGCCGGTGGAGACGATGTCCTGCACGGTGGTGACGATGGCGCCGGCGCGGGCGGTGAGGTAGGTGCCGGGCTCGATTTCGAGGCGCGGGCGGTGGCCGGTTTCCTGGGCGCGCTGCTCGAAGAGCACCTTCACATAGTTGCCAACTTCCTGGAGGTCGGTGGTTTTTTCGCCGGCCATGCGGCCGACCTTGAAGCCGCCGCCGAGGTTGATGGCATCGGCGGTGGGGAATTCGCGCGAGAGGCCGAGGGTCAATTGCGCGGCTCGCTGCCAGACGGCGGGGTCGGTGCCGGAGCCGATGTGGGTATGGATGCGGTCAACCTTGAGGCGGTGATTGGCGAGGATTTCGCGAATTTGCGGGAGCCATTCGTGCCAGATGCCGAAGCTGGCGCCGGGGCCGCCGACGTTGGTCTTGCCGGAGTGGCCGGAGCCGAGGCCGGGGTTGAGGCGGAGGCCGACTTTTTCGCCGGGGAACTGGCGGCCAAAGCGGTCGAGCTGGCTGAGGGAGCAGGCGTTGAAGTGGACGCCGAGCTTGTGAAGGACGGCGAAATTGCCGGGCATTTCCTGCGAGCTGAGGGAGATTTTGAAGGGAGGGAGGCCGGCGCGCAGGGCGCGTTCGGCCTCCCAGCCGGAGCTGGCGTCGAAGTGCAGGCCGAGACCGTCGAAGAAGCGCAGGACGGCGGCGTTGGGGCAGGCCTTCATGGCGAAGCGGACGGTGAGGCCGAAGGCGTGGGGGAAGGCGAGGGCGGCGTTGGCGGCGTGGCGCAGCGCGGCCTGGCTGTAAACGTAGGCGGGTGTGCCAAAGCGGGCGCGCACTTCGGCGGCGAGTTCCGGAGTGAGAAACTGGAGGGGTTCGGGTGAGGCGGAGGAGTCCACGGTTGGAGAGGAGACTTTATCCACAGATTACACAGATTAATAAGTGGGAGTTGAAGCGTTAAAGAAGTTGAAGCGTTGAAGGGCGGGAGTGGAGTGATGACAAACGCGACTCAGATTTTGGCGGTCCAGTGGCGGAGGGAGCGCAGGAGGAAAAACTCGAGGGCGGCGGCTTCGGCGATGTTTACTTCGAGGAGGCCGGCGATTTTTTCGAGGTCGGCGACGGCGCGGGCGAGGCGGGGTGCCTTCTGTTGAATCGCAGATTGGGTGGGCGGGACGATGGTGCCTGCGGGCGGAGCGAGGGCGAAGTCGCGGGTGGCTTGCTCGAGTTCGACGAGGAGGCTGGAGCGCAGGCCCTTGTGAAGGCCGGTTTGGATGGCTTCGACTTCTTCCTCGGCGAGGCCTTCGGGCAGGCGGGTTTTGGCGTCTTCCCAGGCGGCGTCGCCGAGGCGCTGGAGGATGGCTTCGAAGCGGGCGCCGAGGCCGTAGGCGCCGAGCAGGAGGTCGCTGGCGGCAGCTTTGTCGCCGGGGTTGGCGGCGATGGAAAGACGCTGGAGCCAGGCGGAGTAATCGGCGCGCCATTCATGCCAGGCGGGGTCGGCGAGGGGGAGGGCGGCGGCAGGCAGGCGGAGGTGAAAACAACGGCTGCGGATGGTGGCGAGCAAGTCGTTGGGGCGGGTGCTGAGGAGGAAGAGGGTGGTGTCGGCGGGGGGTTCTTCGAGGGTTTTGAGGAAGGCGTTGGCGGCGGGGATCATCATGCGGTCGGCTTCATAAACGACGCCGACTTTGCGGGGGCCGGCGGCGGCGCTGAGGCGAATTTTGGCGACGAAATCGCGCAGGGGGTCAACGCGGATGAAGCGGGCCTTGCCACTGGGGCGGAGGGCGAAAAAGTCGGGATGGCGCGCGGGGTCTTTGGAATTGAGCAGGCGGCCGGCAAGGCCGAGGCAGGCGGTTTCGAGCGCGGAGGCGTGGTCGCCGTGCACGAGGATGGCGTGGGCGAGACGGTCGCGGGCGAGGGCGTCGCTGAAGGCCTGCAAGGAGCGGGCGGCGAGCCCGCCAGAGGGGTCAACCGTGGCGGCGCTTGAACTCATGCCAGATTTGTTCGGCGATGCGGTGGGTGGGCTGGGTGCCGTCCACGACGAGAAAGCGTTCGGGGAGCGAGCGGGCGAGGAGGAGGTAGCCTTCGCGCACGCTTTGGTAGAAGTCGATGTTTTCCTGTTCGAGGCGGTCGGGCAGGCCGCTGGCGCGGTGGCGGATGCGGGCGAGTCCGACCTCGGCGGGGACGTCGAGGACGATGGTGAGGTTGGGGAGGACTTCGCCGGCGGCGAAGCGGTTGATGACGGAGACGGGGTCCTGGGAAAGCTGGCGGGCGACGCCCTGGTAAACGGTGGTGGAGTCGAGAAAGCGGTCGCAGAGGATGACTTTGCCCTCGCGCAGGGACGGGAGGATGACCTGGCGCACGAGTTGGGCGCGGCTGGCGGCGAAGAGGAGCAGTTCCGTTTCGGGGGCCATGCCCTGGCCGCTTTCGGCGTGTTTGAGCAGGTGGCGGATTTCCTCGCCGATTTGGGTGCCGCCGGGCTCGCGGGTGACGACGACGGCGTAGCCCTCGTGCTCGAGGCGGGTGGCGAGGAGGTCAATCTGGGTGGTTTTGCCACTGCCTTCGGAGCCTTCGAAGGAAATGAAGAAGGAGCGATGGGTGCGCGGGGCGGTCATGGACAACGAGTGGAAAGTGATGGCGCGAAGAGCGAGCTTGCCCAAAACCTGCTACACGGCAACTCGAAACGTGCCGCGGGATTGTCCTTTTCGATTGCGCAGGTGGCCGAGGTTGAACACCTTCGGGGTGGCGGGTGTCTGACGCTTGAGGCAGCCGCCGCAGTTCCCATCACGAATCTGTTAATGAACGCATTTTCCTTTCTGAACAGCTCCGCCGCGGGGTGGGCGGGCCATGGACTGGCGCAGGGCGGGCTGCTGGCGCAAACGGACACTCCGGTGGGCTTTAATCTGATCGCGACTTTTTCGCACGCGGAGTTTTTTGGCAAGGGCATCGTGATTTTGCTGCTGTTTGCGAGCCTGCTGGCGTGGACGGTGATGATCGGGAAGTACCTGGATTTGTCGCGCTGGCGGCAGATGAACCTGGCGTTTCAGGCGAAGCTCAAGCAGTCGGCGACGCTGCTGGACTCGACGATTTCGGCGGCGACGCGGCAGGGTGGGCCGTATGCGCGGTTGTTTTACGAGGCGATCCAGGCGGCGCGGCAGCATCGGGCGGACGGGAACGCGTCGGTGCGGATGGGTTTGATCGAGAATGCACTGCAGCGGCGGGTGGCGGAGGAGTGCGTGAGCTACGAGACGAAGATGGTGGTGCTGGGGTCGCTGGTGTCGGGCGCGCCGTTCATCGGGCTGCTGGGGACGGTATGGGGGGTGATGGTGGCGTTCAGCGGGATGGGGGTGTCGGGCAACACGACGCTGCAAAATCTGGCGCCGGGCGTGGCGTCGGCGCTGCTGGCGACGGTGAGCGGGCTGCTGGTGGCGATTCCGTCGGTGTTCGGGTACAATTTCCTGCTGACGCACGTGAAGATGATGATCACGGAGATTGAAAATTTTGCGAGCTGGCTGGCGGACCGGATGGAATTGGAAATCGAGGCCTCGCGCAAGCCGCCGGAGGATCCAGAGGCCGGGGCGGCCCCGGTTTCGCCAGCACCACCGCCACCGGCCCCAGCGCCGGTATCGCCGCCGGGCGATCCGGGAGTGGCCGCGGCGGAACGGTATTTGCGCCTGGACGTCTCGGAAGACGAACCGCGCTAACCTGCACCCGCCATGGCCCGAGTTTTCAAGCGCAAGGATCGGCTCAGTGCGATGTCGGAGATCAACCTGACCTCGCTGATGGACCTGGTATTTTGCCTGCTGATCATTTTCATGATCACCACGCCGCTGCTGGAGCAGACGATCCCGGTGAACTTGCCGCTGCAATCGCGCAATGCGGACAGCAACCGGGACAAGAAGCTGAAGTTCCAGGTGGTCTCGATTGACGCGCAGGGCCGGTATTTCTGGGGCAGCGAGCCGGTGGATTCGGACCGGCTGCGGACGCTGCTGCAGGCGCTGGCCGCGCAGCCGGACCCGCCGGTGATCAGCGTGCGGGGCGACGCGGACATTCCGTACCAAAAGGTGATTGACGTGGTGGATTTGATCAAGCAGGCGGGCCTGGTGAAGCTGAATCTCGACACCAAAGTCAAATGAGCGCGCTCACCTCCGAACAGACCCTGATGCCAACGTACCGCGGCGATGCTCCGCGCACGCCGATGGCGCTGGTGATCGCGGTCTTGCTGCACATATTGTTGCTGGCGGCGCTGCTGGTGTATTTTTGGAAGACGCGCCCGCCGCCGCTGTCGGCGGACGATCATGTGTTCGAGCTGGTGTCGCAATCGCCGGCGGCGGAATCAGCGTCAGCACCGGCGCCGTCACCGGCCACGCCTTCGGTGAAGATGCCGCAACTGCCATCGGTGCCAAAGATGCCGCCGTTACCGCCGGTTACGCCGACGGTGCCGAAAAGCGCACCGCCGCTGCCGACCACCAAGCTGCCCACGCCGATTGCGGCCACGCAGCCGACGTCACCGGTGGAAACCTATCAGGAATGGCTAAAGCAGCACCCGATGTCGGCGACCAGTTCCAGCACCTCGCACACGCAGCCAACGCGGCCGGTGCCGCATGTGGGGGTGGACTCCACGGCCATCGACAAAGAACTCAAGAGCATTGAAAATTCGAACCCCAACGGTTCGCAAAGCGGGTCGCCCTCGAAGGGAATGACCGACAATTATCTGGCCGGGCTGCGGGCGCGGCTGCAGGCGGCGTATGAGAACCCGCCGTCGTTGCTGGATGCCGGTTTGACCGCGGTGGTGGAAATAACGATCAATGCGGATGGGCAGGTGACGGAGCGGAAGATTGTGCGTTCTTCGGGCAACGCGACCTTCGACGAGGCGGTGCAGGAGGCATTGGACCGGGTGACAGTGGTGGATCCCCCGCCGAACGGGGCGCAGACATTCGTATTCAACTTCCAGAATGTGGCGGGGTAAAAGGGGGAAGTTCAAACGAGCGTGTCGATGCCGGCACGCGGGCTTATGGTTCGCAAGTTGTTGATTCAAAAATGTTTGTGGTAAAACAGGAGATAAATGGCCTGGGATTGAGGCAGACAGGAGATTAAGCCGTGATTCCGTCCGCCCGATAGGTTAGAGTTGTGCCATCAAGGATGGACGTATCTTCGTCAAGCGGGCTTAGCCGCCGCTCGGATTTGTGGCTCCGCGTGGGCTACGGGCTGGCGCTGGGCGTGCTGTTGTTGCAGGGGTTTATCTCCTGGCGCAACGTCGTGGCGTTTGACCAGGCACGGCAGGACACGGAGGACACGCTGCGGGTGATGAATTTGCTGGGGGACTTGGAGGAGTCGGTGGTGAATGCGGAGAACTACCAGGTGGATTACTTGTTGACGCACGATCGGAGCTACCTGGAGCCGTTCCACGATGCCGACCTGGCCAGCTACACCAAAGTGGCGCAACTGCAGGAGTTGTTCTCGCACGACCTGGTGCGGGCGTCGCAGTTTGGCCGGGTGGCGGGATTGATCGAGGAAAAGATGCGCCAGTTGCGCGCCAACGTGGAGGATGATGCGGATTCGAGCGCGTCCGACGCCCGGCGGGCGGTCAATTTGGTGCAAGGCAAGGATCTGCTGAACAATATTCGCGCGGGCATCAAGCAGATGGAAAACAACGAGCGCCGCGCGCTGGATGGCAACGAGGCCGACAACCATGAGCGCGCGGGAGTGGCGAACGCGACGATCATCGCGAGCACGGGCGTGGGCTTCGTGCTGCTGGCGCTGACCATTTACTGGCTGCTGCAGGAGTTGCGCGCCCACACCGAGGCGGAGGAGCGGCTGCGGCTGGCGCACGACCAGCTCGAGGAGCGCGTGCGGCTGCGCACGGACGAGCTGCAAAAGGCCAAGGAGGCGGCCGAGGCGGCGGACTACGCCAAGAGCGACTTCCTGGCGGTGATGAGCCATGAAATCCGCACGCCGATGAACTCCATCGTGGGTTTCGCGGATTTGCTGACGCAGACGCCGCTGTCGGCCGAGCAGCAGGATTTTGCGCGCACGATCGGGTCGAGCAGCGAGCATCTGCTGACGCTGATCAACGACATTTTGGATTTTTCGAAGATCGAGTCCGGGCATCTTGAACTGGAGCGCGCGCCGGTGGATTTGCGCCGGTGCATCGAGGATGTGCTGGACGCGGCCCTGCCGGCGGACAACCGGCGAGCCTTGGAATTGGTCTGCGACATCGCTCCGCACACGCCGGCCGCGGTATTCACCGACCCGGCGCGGTTGCGCCAGGTGTTGACGAACCTGGTGGGCAACGCGGTAAAATTCACCGAGGAGGGCGAAGTGGTGGTGGCGGTGCGTGCGCAGGCGCCGGGTTCCGCGCCGGGGGGCGGGGTGATGATGCTGGAGGTGCGCGTGACGGACACCGGCATCGGCATTCCGGACTCCAAGCTGGATCGTCTGTTCAAGCCCTTCACGCAGGTGGATTCCTCGACGACCCGGCGGTATGGGGGCACGGGGCTGGGCCTGGCGATCTGCAAGCGGCTGGTGGAACTGATGGGCGGGCAGATCGGGGTGGAAAGCCGGCCGGGCGTGGGATCGACGTTTTTCTTCACTGTGGCGACCGAGCCGGTGATGGATTATGACGAGGGGATGGCGGCGCCGGGCGGCGGGGAGCCGACGCTGGCGGCGCGGCGCCTGCTGGTGGTGGATGAGAGCCCGTCGCAGCGGCGGGTATTGGCCGGGCAGGCGCGGCAACTGGGGTTGCTGGTGGAGACGGAGGAGGGCGTGGAGCGGGCGCGGGAGCGGCTGACCGGAGGCGAGATTTTCGACCTGGTGCTGCTGGACCACAATTTGCCAATCGAGGGCGTGCGGGCATTGCGGGAGACCGTGGTGCGGCTGGAGCAGGTGCCGGCGCTGGTGTTGAGCGGCTCGGGGCTGGGCTCGGCGCTGGATGTGCCGGAGTGCCGCGCATGGTTTGCCGGGCGGGTGCGCAAACCGGTGCGGCGCACGCAGTTTTTCGACACGCTGCGCGACGTGCTGGTGGAGCGCTCGCGCACGCTGCCGGAGGAGACGAACGGGGTGGTGCCGATTGATCCGGAGTTCGCCGCGCGGCATCCGCTGAAGATTCTGGTGGTCGAGGACCATCCGACGAACCGTTACATCACGCTGCTGATGCTGCGCAAATTCGGGTTTGATCCGGTGGCGGTGGAGAGCGGAATGGCGTGCCTGGAGGCGTGCGCGGCGCAGGATTTCAACATGGTCGTTCTCGACGTGGAAATGCCGGGGCTGGACGGGCTGCAGACCTCCACGCGCATTCGTGCGCGCGAGCAGCAGGAGGCGAACGGCCGGGGGACGGCGTACATTTGCGCGCTCACGGCCAACGCGACCAAGGGCTACCGCGAGACTTGTCTAGCGGCGGGGATGGACGACTACCTGACGAAGCCGGTGCGGGCGGCGGATTTGCGCGGGCTGCTCGAGCGGGTGGTCGCACGGCGGGCGGAGGGCACGGGGGCGGCGTCTTCCCTGCCGGCACGGCTGGCGTAAGCACCGGCGAGGCGGGGCGTCTTAAGTTCCGCCGAGGCAGCGGACGAGGATGACGCATTTGCGCCAGGCGGGGACGTGGCAGCGGGTGGAAAAGACATCATAGCGCCGGCGTTCGATCGCGCCGAGGATGCCGGCGTAGAGGCGGCCCATGACGGTGGCGGTGAGGCGCGAGCCGTCATTGTCGAGCAGCGGCAGGCCGAGTTCGGCGGAGACGTACCAGGCGCGGGCGCGGGCGATTTCGAAGCGCAGGAGTTCGGTCCAGCGGGCGTCCACGCGGCCGGCGCGGAGCTGGTCTTCGGTGACGCCGAAGCGGGCGAGGTCTTCGGCAGGAAGATAGATGCGGCCGCGTTCGTAGTCTTCGCGGACGTCGCGCAGGATGTTGGTGAGCTGCATGGCGAGGCCCATTTCGACGGCGCGGGGCAGGCCGGCGGGGTCGCGCAGGCCGAAGATGCGGCTCATCAGGAGACCGACGACGGAGGCGACGTGGTAGCAGTACACTTCGAGTTCGGCGAGGTCGGCGAGGCGGACGGGGAGGCGGTCGCGGGCGCAGCCTTCGATGAGGTCCCAGCAGAGTTCGCGGGTGAGGCCGTATTCGCGGCAGACGGCGGCGAAGGCGGGCGCGAAGGGCGGGCCGCCGCGGCCGGCGAGCATGGAGTCGAGGGCGGCGCGCAGGGCGGGGGCGTCGGGCGCGACGGGAGCGGCGGCTTCGTCAATGCTGTCGTCCACCCAGCGGCAAAAGGCGTAAAGGCCGTAGGCGGCGCATTTTTTTTGCTCGGGCAGGAGGCGGGAGGCGAAGAAGAAGCTGGTGGCGTGGGCGCGGGTGGCGGCGCGGCAGGCGGCGAGCGCGGGGGCGAGGGCGGGGTCGCGGTGCCAGTCGGGCCGGGGCTGGGCGGGGGGCCAGGCACGGGGGAGTTTGGCGAGGAGGGCGGGGGTCAAGGCACGAGGCGTGAAGATGAAAGAGGAGAGTGCCCCCACCCAGACTTGAACTGGGATTAACGGTTTAGGAAACCGCGGTTCTATCCGGTTGAACTATGGGGACTAAATATTTAATGAAAACGACTTATGGAATATTCGGTTTGAGTTAAAATTAGCACTTGTAACCCATTTTTGTAACCCATAGACTGTTGGGCATGAAAGACGCACAACCACCCCAGCCGCAAGCGGGTTACACACGGGTTGCGGAATGCCTGTTTCGGAACGACTCATCCGAGGTTTACTATGCGTTAGTCAAGAAAAGCGGCAAGCAAATCCGCCGGTCGCTCAAGACGGAAGATCGGAAGCTGGCGGAGCGCCGTTTGGCCGATTTTAGGGAAAAGGTGGATCGCCTGAGTCTGGGTGAGGGCAAGGTGAGGCTGACCTTTGACCAAGTTGCGGGGCGCTGACGAACGGCTTGTTTGAGCATCCATGGGCGATCTTTCCCGGACCTGATGGGAACATTGCGGCGTGTTTTTCAGAGCTAGATACAACCTATGCCGTTTTCACCATTAATTTCACCAAGCGCAACCCGCAAGGGGTAGTTATTCCAGAGAAACTGCAAGAAGCAGTAGATCACTCGGACTTTGAAGTGAGAGCGAGCACCAGAAAAGAGATTAGTTTTGTCGCGAATTATATTAAAACGGCCGATGCTGATCAGCTGTCTGCTCTTTTGAGAGGAGGTTTGACTTCAGTACAGTCGAGGGCCGGCCTGCTTAAATTTCTTATAGCGCGGACGCACTGTTGCCGGTTTCCGTAG
>JBEKZN010000199.1:0-4228 GCA_049509815.1 Opitutales bacterium | reverse complement strand
TTTGGTGGGCGGGAAGGCTCGATGTCAGTGCCCAAAAGGGTACGTGGGGATTCCGGCTGATTATTCTGCCCGGGGCGATTGCGCTCTGGCCGGCGCTGGCGCGCAAGACGTGGTGGGCTTTGCATGGGAGGTATGTCGCGCCCGCGGCCGAGCAACCGGTGCCGCCGTCGCGGTTGCGAAGAATACACGGCTGGTATTTTCGCGTGCTGGTGGTCGTGGTGCCGGTGTTATGCGCCGCGGCGCTGATCACCCGGCCGCCGGCCGCGCCGGCGCAATCGGGCTGGAATCCGGCCAAGCCGTTTCCGCAGGTGGTGTCAGTGCATCCGCTGGCAGTGGTCGGGCTGCCGGTGACGGTGCAACTGCGCACGGACGGAACGGACTTGCAGGCATTGCTGAAGGTGAGCGCGGCGCTGCCGGAGCCGGTGGTGGCTTTGTATTGGAGCCCGGAGCCGGCGGCGACGGCCCTGCCGCGCGACGCGGTGTTTCTGGGCTCGGTGTGGGGACCGGCCGATTTGCCGATGCTGTTGCCGGCGGGAGCGGCATCCGACGAAGGGACGTTGTATTTTCTGAGTCTTTCCGACGGGCAGCGTCTGCTCGGGGCGGTGTCGTTGGGAGCGCAATAAAACCATGGCGCACGCATACCAGGCGGTGGGCTGGAACCGGCAAAAACGCCGGTACGACGGAGCGTTGGCGCTCACGCTGGGGCTGGGGGCAGTCGTCTATGGATTGACGGTCTGCCTGCGCTGGCCGGACACGACGCCGGAGACGCTGATCATCCGGTTGACGGCAATTTCGGCGCTGGTGCTGCTGCATGTCATCCTGGCGATCGGGCCGCTGGCGCGGCTGGACGCGCGGTTCCTGCCGCTGCTGTACAACCGGCGGCACCTGGGGGTGACGATGTTCCTGCTGGGGCTGGTGCACGGGACTTTTGCGATTATCCAATTCAATGCCGGGGGCGACCTGAACCCGCTGGTGGGCGTGCTGACGGCCTACAGCCAGGATTATTCGGCGTTTATTGAAACGCCGCGCTATCTCGCGCATTTTCCGTTCGAAGTGTTCGGCTTGGGCGCGCTGGTGATTTTTTTCGTGATGGCGGCGACGAGCCATGATTTCTGGCTGAGCAACCTCGGGCCGTCGTTCTGGAAGCTGATGCACATGGGCGTGTATGCGGCCTACGGGCTGGTGCTGTTGCATGTATTCTACGGGGCGCTGCAGGCGGAGCAGAATCCGTTTTACCCCGTGGCGCTGGGAGCGGGGTTTATCCTGCTGGTGACGCTGCATTTCGCGGCCTACCGGAAGGAGCAGCGGCGCGACCGGCAAAAAAGCGCGGCAGCGGAGGCCGGGTTTGTGCGCGCGGCGCAGGCGAAGGAACTGCGCGAAGGCCGCGGGCACATCGTGATGATGGACGGCGAGCGCATCGCGCTGTTTTTGCGCGAGGGACGAGTTTTTGCGCTGTCGAACGTCTGTCGTCATCAGGGCGGGCCGTTGGGCGAGGGCAAAATCGTGGACGGCTGCCTGACCTGCCCATGGCATGGCTACCAGTATCGCGTGGAGGATGGATGCAGCCCGCCGCCATTCACCGAAGTGGTGCCGACTTACATGGTGAAGGTGATCGGCGAGGAAATTTACGTGAGCGCAAATCCGCTGGCACTGGGGCAGAAGTCGGCCGGCGAGAATGTGAGCGCAGTGACGCCCACCGCCGAGGAGGAATTTTACATTGGCTGGCAGGGGCGGATGCCGCGCGGGTTGGGACGGCGCATCGGAACGACGTGCGCCACGTTGCTCGTCGCGGTGCCGGCGGTGATGTTTGGCGTGGCGTGGTTGGAGAATCCGGTGGACGCGGGCGCGTATGAATTTGGGGTGGAGCGGACGTTTGCGGGCGTGCTGCACGAGAATCCCATCCCGCTGCTGGAAGTAAAGGCCACGCCGACGGCAGGCGGATTCAATTACCTGCTGGTGGGCGCGGGAAAATTCGGGCCGCCGGAGGTGATTCGCGGGCACGAGGGCCAGAGCGTGCGTTTCCAGGGCAGCCTGATTTACCGGAACGGCGTGGCGATGATCGAGATGAACGAGCCGGCAACGTTTACCGTGACCGACGCGACACGGGCGGAACCGGAGCCGGTGGTGCAACTGGGGCGAGCGGCGTTGACGGGTGAGCTGGTGGATACGAAATGTTTTTTTGGAGCGATGCGCCCGGCGACGGGGAAGGTGCACCAGGCGTGCGCAATCCGGTGCCTGAGCGGGGGCGTGCCGCCGGGTTTGCTGGTGATCGACGCGGCGGGCAACGGGGTGGTGGTGCTGCTGGCCGGGCCGGCGGGGCAGCCGCTGGATTTTGACGTGCAGTGGGCGGCGCGCACCATCCGCGCGGAGGGCGAGCTGGAAATGGACAGCGGGACGCCGATCCTGCGGGTGTCGTCACTGACGCTGGCGGATTGAATTTTTCGGGCAAGCACGCGCAGCACGGCTCAATCCCTAGGCCGGGGCCACTTCGGATTTGGCGGCGATGGGCGCGTCCACCTTGCGTGGCGAATAATTTGACGCCTGCATTTCGCCGGTGGCCACTTCGCGCGCGAAGGTGATCAAATGGTGTGCAACCAGCGCGATCTCGATGACATTCTCGATTTTGCCTCTTTTCCCTTCAGCCCAGGCCATTTTCCAAAACTCCGCACGGTAGTCCGATTTAATTCCGACGCGCAGGATGATGCGCGCCAAGATGCCCAGCGCGCGCTGCAGATTTTTCGCCGTCGCCTGCGAGGCGGGATTGACCGGGCGCATCCGGTTGGGGTAGGTATCGCGCGTCTGCGTCATATAACGGCGGTAAACATTCACCGGATCGTAGAGGTGCCGCACGACGCGGCGCCAATCGTTCACCACTTCCTCGTAGGGACGCAGGAAGTCGATGTTCGAGTCGCGGCCCTCGCCGGAATTGATGCGCCCGGCTTTGTGCAGGCGATCGTACAGGGCGGTCTTGGGCAGCGCGTAGAGAATGTTCGGGGTCAGGATGGGGATTTGCGAGGTTTCGACAAAGTCCATGATGGCCTGCGGGGTGAGCTCGGTGTCGGTGTCCATGCCCATGATGATGCCCGCGGCGACCTCGATGCCGTGCTGGTTGAACATTTTTACCGCGTCGAGAATGGGGGTGCGCAGGTTTTGCATCTTGCGGATGGCCTTCAGCGCGCCGGCCTCGGGCGTTTCGATGCCGAAGAAAACCGTGGTGAAATAGGCTTCGCGCATCATGGCCAGGATTTTCGGGTGCTGCGCCATGTTCAAGGTCGCCTCGCAGGAGAGCCGCACCTGGTAATCGCGGCGTTTTTGCCACTCGACGAGATGGGGCAGCAGTTCCTGGGCGGCCTTCGGGTTGCCGATGAAATTGTCGTCCACGAAATAAATCGTCGCCGCGCCGCCGTCGGCGAGCTGGTCGAGTTCGCCGATGATTTGCCGGGGGGTTTTGAGGCGTGGGTTGCGGCCGTACAGGCCCGGAATGTCGCAGAATTCGCAGGTAAACGGGCAGCCGCTGGAGAACTGCACGCTGCCGAGCAGGTAGCGACTCACCTGGATCAAATCGTACGAAGGCGAGGGAAACTGGTCCATGGGCAGCCGCTCGACGGTGCGGAGGATCAGTTGCCGCCCGGGCCGCGCGGTGGTGCGGTCGAGATATTCAATGAGCCGCTGGGTGGCATCGCCGACTTCGCCGCAATGCAGCACGTCCACGGTCGGGTAATACTCGGGCGCCGCGGAAACGGACGGGCCGCCCAAAATCGTGATCTTGTCGAGAGCCTGGGCGCGGCGGCTGATGTCGTTGATTTGCTCGCGCTGGATGTGCATGCCGGAGATGAAGACGGCGTCGCTCCAGGCGATCTCGCGCGCCGTGACGGGCCGGATGTTTTCATCAACAAAGGCAGTCTCCCACTGCTCCGGCAGGAGCGCAGCGATGAGCAAAATCCCTTGCGGCGGCATGAACGCCTTGACTCCGGCGATCAGCGGAAAGGCGTGATTGAAGGTTCCGAAGGCCTTGCTGTAGCGCGGAAAGACACAGAGGATTCGGCGACGCGAAGTGGCGGAATATTTCATGCAAGGCGCCAGCGGCGGGCTGACAAATCAGGCCGATAACGCAAATTTCCCGAAAATTATACGCCGTCCCGAGCCACACCGCAATGGGGCATTTCACCCTATCGGGTTAGGGGAGCCGTCACCGCCCTGGGCGAGGCGATGAGCTTTCCAGAGCGAT
>JBEKZN010000198.1:0-4238 GCA_049509815.1 Opitutales bacterium | reverse complement strand
GTTGGATCGCACCGGAAGTTTTGTTAGTGCGCGAGAATTTTACGCCGCCGGACGCCGTTTCATCAGCTGAACGAAGCACAGCGTGCCCGCCAGGCCGCCGGCCACCAGCCCGAATTGACCGAGGGCGAGATCGCAGGCGCTGCCCCAGAGCAGCGGCGCCAGAATCGCCGCCGTCACCGAATTGAGCCCGGTTTGAATAAACGTCTGGCACGATGCCCCCAGGCCCCACTGGCCCGGAAACAAATCGAGCGCCAGCAGCGACAGACTCGGCATGGCCAGCGACATCCCGAGCACGTACGGCACAATCGGCACGATGCTCCACGGCAGGCTCGGCGGCATCGTGAGGTTCAGGATGACGTTCGCCAGCGCGGCCATTCCCATCGCCGTGTATCCCCACGCCACCGTTTGCATCGGCGAAATCCGCCCCGCCAGCCGGCCCGAGAGCCACGCGCCCGTCATCATGCCCGCCACCGCCGGCACAAACAGCACGTAAAAGTCCGTCTGCTTCACATGCAGGTGCTGGAGCAGGAACTTCGGCGACGACACCACATACACGAAATAGCCGGCGAAATTCAGCGTCATCGCCGCGCACACCGCCAGAAACGCCGGGCGCGTCAGCCCCAGCCAGTACGAGCGCAGCAGGAACATCGGGTGCAGCGGGCGCCGCTTTTCCGGCGGCAGCGTCTCCGGCAGCGCCAGCCAGCACCACAGCCATTGCACCAGCGCCATCGCCACCAGCAAAACAAACAGCGAGCGCCAGCCGAAAAACTTGTCCAGCCACCCGCCCAGCACCGGCGCCACCGCCGGTGCGACCGCGAACATCATCGAAATGTGCGACAGCAGCCGCTGCGCGGGCGGCCCGTGCATCAAGTCCCGCACCACCGCCCGGCCCAGCACGATGCCCGCGCCCGAGGTCATCCCCTGCAACGCCCGAAAAAACCACAACTGCCCGATCGTGTGCGACAACGCGCACCCCACCGATGCCAGCGCAAACAGCAACAGGCAGACCAGCGTCACGCGCCGCCGGCCCAGCGCATCCGAGATCGCCCCGTGCCAGAGCGTCATGAACGCAAAACAGATCAGGAACGCCGACAGCGTCTGCTGCACCTCCAGCGGCGTGGCGTGCAAGTCGCGCTCGATTTCCGGAAACGCCGGCAGGTACGCGTCCACCGAGAACGGACCCAGCGCGGTCAGGAACGCCAGCAGCACCGGCAGCCCGGGCCCGTGCGTCTTCAAGTCCGCGTCGGCCGGGGCGCCGCTCGCGGCGGCGGGGACGGGTGTGGCTGGGGCCAGGCTCATGGATGGAATCGCAAAAAAAGGAACGCCGGAATCCCGGCGTCGCCGCCACCCTTACCCGAAAAGCCCGGTGGCCGCAAGCGGGCCATTTCTGCTGCAAATATTCACCGCCGCCCGCGGACGGCCTGAATCCTGCTTGTCTGCTCTAAAATGAAGTTGCGTTACAAAAAATCCTGCATTTGTTTAGCGGGCCGCTCCCATTCCGGCCACCGGGGCGGTCCCGCCAGGGCTTTTTGGCCAACGCGTTATCCATTTATCGCCATCAGCAGGTTGCAATGACCCAACTGCGCCACCTTTCGGCCGCGGGTGAGCCCCCCGCCCAAGGGCTCTACGACCCGGCTTACGAGCACGACTCCTGCGGGGTCGGCTTCGTTGTGCACATTAAGGGCCGCAAGTCGCACCAGATCGTCAAGGACGCCCTCACCATGCTCTCCAACATGGAGCATCGCGGCGCCTGCGGCTGCGAGACCAACACCGGCGACGGCGCCGGCATCCTCGTGCAGGTGCCCGACCGGTTTTTCCGGAAAGTCCTGGCCCGGCCCGGCTTCAAGCTCCCTCCCGCCGGCCAGTACGGCGTGGCCACCGTTTTCCTCCCGCGCGACCGCAAGGAGCGCGAGCTGTGCGAAAAGGCTTTCGAAAAAATCGTCGCCAGCGAAGGCCAGACCGTCCTCGCCTGGCGCGACGTGCCGCAGAACAATTCCGAGATCGGCCCGACCGCCAAGGCCTCCGAGCCCGTCATGCGCCAGTTGTTCGTTGGCCGCAACCCGGCCATCAAGGACGACCTCGCCTTCGAGCGGAAGCTCTACGTCATCCGCCGCCAGGTGCTGAACCAGCTCCGCTACACCGGCCCGCACCACGCGCCCAAGGACACGCTCTTCTTCATCACCAGCTTCTCCGCGCGCACGCTCATCTACAAAGGCATGCTGAGCGCCCCGCAGTTGGAGGCGTATTTTCCGGACCTTCAGGACCCCGATTTCGATTCGGCCCTCGCGCAGGTCCACTCTCGCTTTTCCACCAACACCTTCCCCGCCTGGTACCGCGCGCACCCGAACCGCTACATGTCGCATAACGGGGAAATCAACACCCTGCGCGGCAACGTCAACTGGATGCACGCCCGCCAGGCCCAGCTCGCCAGCCCGCTCTTCGGCGGTGCCGACTTGCGCAAAATCCTCCCCGTCATCCAGGAGGACGGCTCCGACTCCGGCATGTTCGACAACTGCCTCGAGTTCCTCGTGCTCGCCGGCCGCGCGCTCCCGCACGCGGTCATGATGATGATCCCCGAGCCCTGGGAAAATCACGAGTCCATGAGCGCCGAGAAGCGCGCCTTTTACGAGTATCACGCCTGCCTGATGGAGCCGTGGGACGGCCCCGCCTCGATCTCCTTCACCGACGGCACTTGCGTCGGCGCCGTGCTCGACCGCAACGGCCTGCGTCCCTCGCGCTACTACGTCACCAAGGACGACCGCGTCATCATGGCTTCGGAAGTTGGCGTGGTTGATGTCGATCCGGCCAACGTCGCCTTCAAAGGCCGCCTCCAGCCGGGCCGCATGTTTTTCGTGGACACCAAGCAGGGCCGCATCGTGGACGACGCCGAAATCAAGGAAGGCTTCGCCAAGGCCCAGCCCTACGGCGAATGGCTCGCCAAGAACCGCGTCAGCATCGACGACCTGCCGCCCTCGGACGACTACCTGCCCACCGACCACCAGACGCTCTTCCAGCGCCAGCAGGCCTTCGGCTATTCCTACGAGGACTTGCGTTTTCTCCTCACCCCCATGGGCAAGGACGGCGTGCAGCCGCTTGGCTCCATGGGCACTGACGTGCCACTGGCCGTCCTCTCCAATCAGTCCAAGCTGCTCTACAACTATTTCAAGCAGCTCTTCGCCCAGGTCACCAACCCGCCGATCGACTCCATCCGCGAGGCCGTCATCACGGCTTCTGAAACCTTCCTCGGCTCCCAGCGCAACTTGATCGACCCCAAGCCCGAAAGCTGCCGGCGCATCAAGCTCAAGGACCCGATCATCCACAACAAGACGCTCGCCAAGCTGCGCGACATCCAGCTCGACGGCTTCAAGGCCATCGAACTGCCCATCCTCTTCAGCGTGGACGAAGGCGGCTCGGGTCTCGCCTCCGCCATGGATGCGCTTTTCGCCTCCGCCGACCGCGCCATCGCCGAGGGCTACAACCTCCTCATCCTAAGCGACCGCGGCCTCGACCAGTGGCGCGCGGGCATTCCCGCCTTGCTAGCTACTGCCGGCCTGCACCACCACCTCATTCGCCAGGGCACGCGCACTTTGGTTTCCCTCATCGTCGAATCCGGCGAGCCCCGCGAAGTGCACCACTTCGCCCTGCTGTTCGGCTATGGCGCGGACGTCGTCAACCCCTACCTCGCCTTCGAGTCGCTCGACGACCTCATCCGCCAGGGCAAGCTGGCGGGCGATTACGAAAAGGCGTGCAAGAACTTCATCAAGGCCGGCGTCAAGAGCGTCATCAAGACCATGGCCAAAATGGGCATCTCCACCTACGCCAGCTACCGCGGCGCCCAGATTTTCGAGGCCATCGGCCTCAACCGCGAGGTCATCGACAAGTATTTCCATCGCACGGCCTCCCGCGTCGAGGGCATCGGGCTGGACACCATCGCCGGCGAAGTGCGCCAGCGGCACCGGCAGGCCTTCCCCGTTCTCGCCAGCGAGGTCGAAAATGCCCTGCCGCCCGGTGGCATGTACCAGTGGCGCGCCGACGGCGAGTTCCACCTTTGGAACCCGCAGTCCATCCACAAGCTCCAAAAAGCGACCCGCACCAACGATTTCGCCATCTTCAAGGAGTACACCAAGCTCATCGACGACCAGTCGCGCAACCTCTGCACCCTGCGCGGCCTCTTCGGCTTCAAGCCCGGCGACCCTGTGCCGCTCGAGGAGGTGGAATCCGTCGAAACCATCGTCAAG
>JBEKZN010000197.1:0-4239 GCA_049509815.1 Opitutales bacterium | reverse complement strand
GGTGGTGGGCGAGGCGGTGTTCAACACCAGCATGACGGGCTACCAGGAGATTTTGACGGACCCGTCGTATTTCGCGCAGATCGTGACGATGACGGCGCCGCAGATCGGGAACTACGGGATCAATCCCGACGACGCGGAGAGCGACGCGCCGAAGGCGGCGGGGTTTGTCATCCGCGAATTGAGCCCGGTGACGAGCAACTGGCGCAGCCGGCGCAGCCTGGACGATTATTTGCAGGCGTATGGCATTCCCGGGATCGAGGGGGTGGACACGCGGGCGCTGACGAAGAAGCTGCGGGTGACGGGCGCGATGAAGGCGTGCCTGAGCACGGAGGAAATGACCGACGCCGAGGCGGTGCGCCGCGCGCGGGAATGGGCGGGGCTGGTCGGCGTGGACTATGTAAAGGACGTGACGTGCAAGGAGCCGTATCTTTTTGAGCCGCTGCGCAACGAGGACCGGCCGTTTACGGTGACGGGCACGAAGCTGCGGCCGGCGAAGCTGGACCGGCGGAGGTTCAAGGTGGTGGCGTTCGACTACGGCGCGAAGCGCTCGATTTTGCGCAAGCTGGCGTACCATGGTTTCGAGGCGACGGTGGTGCCGGCGACGACGACGGCCGCGCAGGTGAAGGCGCTGAAGCCGGACGCGCTGTTTTTGTCCAACGGCCCGGGCGATCCGGCGGCGTTGGAATACACGCACGCGGCGGTGCGGGAGCTGCTGCCGCATTATCCGACGTTCGGCATCTGCCTGGGGCACCAGATCATCACGCACGCGCTGGGCGCGAAGACTTTCAAGCTGAAATTCGGCCACCGCGGGGGCAACCAACCGGTGAAGAACGTGGAGACGGGGAAGGTGTCGATCACGGCGCAGAACCACGGATTTGCGTCACGGCCGGAGGACCTGGAGGGCATCGGCGCGGTGGTCACCGAAATCAATTTGAACGACCAGACGGTCGAGGGGCTGCGACACCGGGAGTGGCCGGTGTTTTCCGTGCAATACCATCCGGAGGCCGCGCCCGGGCCGAGCGACGCCGATCCGTTGTTCGAGACTTTTTATGAGATGGTGAAAAAGCACCGCGGTTAGGCGGAACGGAGAATTTCCTGTGCGGGTTCGCGTTTTTTTGTGGTTCCTGCTTCTGACCGCCACGGCGCGCGCGGCGGCGCCGGTCTATGACAGCCCCGAGGGCGGGTTCACGATGCTGCTGCCGCATGAGTGGGAGATCATCCCGCAGGTGATGGAGGAGTATCCGATCATCTACGCGCCGGGGGAGGAAGGGAAGGGGCCATACGTGGTGGTTACGGAGGTGGACGGAGGCACGGATTTGTTCGCGCTGGGCGACGCGACGGTGAAGGAGCTGCTGCGCGATCCGCTGTACCAGTTATCCGTGCGCGACGCCTTCCACACGGCGGACGGGCGCGTGGGGTTGAAGTACGTGCTGCAGACGCCGATGGGCCACACGATGTACCGGCAGGTTTTTTATTTTGTGGAGGGGCCGGGCCAGCGGCGGTTTTGTTTCATGGCGACGATGTCGGACGCGGAGTGGAAGAAGGCGGACACGGATTTGGACAACATGATGAAGACGTACCATTTGCGGGCGGGCGTGACGCCTCCGACGACGACGGGGTCTGACAATCCGCTGGCGGCCGGCGATGATGCGCAAACTCCGGCGACGGGCGCGGCGAAGCCGGCGGCTCAATTGCCGGCGCGGGTGGCGGGCAAGTAGTCGAGCGTGGCGGCGTGGTCGAGCGGAACCTGGCCGGGCTGGATGAGGCCGAGGTTTTCCATGATGGCGATTTCGTTTTTGATTTTGTCGAGGCTGAGGGTGCCGTAGTCTTCGCCCTTGGCGGGATCGCCGCGGCCGAGGTTGTACTTGATGATCTGGTCGCGGCTGAAGGTCATGTAGCCGTCGTCCATCTTGGGGTTTTGCAGCTTCATGAGGTTGTTGCCGGGGGTGGGGTCGCCTTCGAGGTAGTCCTTCCAGCCGCGGATATAGGCGCGCAGGAAGGCGCGGAGCTCGTCGGGATGGGCCTGGGCGAAATGGGTGTTGACGAAGAGGGTGGCGGCGGGGTCGTAGCCGCTGTCCCAGAGGGCGAGCCATTTGACCTTGGCGCCGGCTTTTTCCATGAAATAGGGCTCGGCGATGAAGTAGCCCTCCTGGATGAGCGACGGGTCCTGGAGAAATTGGGCGAGGCCGAAGCTCTGCGGGACGACGTTGAAATTGATGCCGTATTTCTTTTTCAAATACGGGATGTAAACGGCTTCGGGGCGGCCCATGATGGTTTTGCCGTTGAGGTCGGAGAACGAGGAAACGGGGTTGTCGGCGTGCATGATGAGGCCGGTGGGCAGGCGGTGAAAGAGGGAGGCGACGTTGATGACGGGCAGGCCGGCGGCGACGGCCTCAATGACCTGGGTGGTGGCGGACTGGCCGATTTCGGCCTGGCCGGTGCCGACGAACTGGGTGACGAGGACGTTGCTGCCGCCGGGCAGGAGGGTGACGTTGAGGCCTTCCTCGGCGAAGTAGCCCTTGGCGAGGGCCTGGTAGAGGCCGCCATGCTCGGGCTCGGGGAACCAGTCCAGTTGCACGCGGATGGCGGACGACGGCTTCGGCGAGCAACCGGCGATGAGGCCGATACCGAGGGCCAGGGCAAAAATCGAGGCCAGGATGAAGACGGTGCGGCGGGTCATGGGACGAAGACAGGCGGGAGTGTCGCAGGTTTTTATTAAATTGCGAAAAATATTTTCGTACGGCAAACGGTGTGGTAAATTGGCCGAATGGGAACAAGCCGCCAGCAATCGGTCGTCAAAACGCATGAGGCGTTTGTGGAAGGGACGTCCGCGAAGTTGGGGAAAGTATTTTCCGACCAGAAGGCGTCGGGGGTGGATGCGGCGCTGGTGTGGCGCGCGGACGAGACGTTTTTGCGGCGCGAATGGGCGCAGGCGCAGGCGCGAAAGGAACGCCCGCTGGCGGGGGTGCCGTACGCGCTGAAGGACTTGTTCGACGTGGCGGGAGTGCCGACGCGGGCAGGGACGGAGTTTTTAGACGAGGCACGCGGGGTGCCGGAGCGATCGGGGGCGCTGGCGCGGGCGCTGGCGGAGCAAGGCGCGGTGCTGACGGCGAAGACGCAACTCGACGAATGCGCGTTCGGGATGGAAGGGGTGAATGCGCACACCGGGCCGGTGGAGCATCCGCGGCTCCCGGGGCACGCGGTGGGCGGATCGAGCGCGGGCTCGGCGTGGGCGGTGGCATCGGGGTACGTGTCGCTCGCGTTCGGCACGGACACAGGCGGATCAATCCGCGTGCCGGCATCGTGGAGCGGGTTGTTTGGGTTTCGGATCCGGCACGAGCCGTTTACGAAGGACGGGTGCGTGCCGCTGGGGCCGTCGTATGACACGGTCGGGTGGTTTACCCCGGAGGCGGCGGATTTGGCGTATGTGTTGAGGGCGCTGTTGCCGGAAGCGCACAAAGACACTGCGGGCGAGACCTTGCGCGGGCTCGATGTATCGTCCCTGAATGAAAATTTGCCGGTGCCGGTGGAAGCCGCGCTGGCCGAGCCGTACGCGGAAATGATGCAGAAGCTCGGAGCGGTCCGCGATGCGGCGGCATTGGGATTATTGCAAGAGACCTGGGGGTTGGCGGCGGGGATATTTGAGGTGTTGCGCGGACGGGAAGTCTTCGCGGTGCACCGGCCATGGCTGGAAAAATTTGGCGACCGGTATGGGAAGGTGGCGAAGGAGCGGGTCATGGCGGGAGCGCGGTGGACGGATGAGGATGCGGCGAAGGCGACGAAGGATTACGCCCGTTATTATGCCGCGCTGCGGAAGGTGTTTGAAGAGTACGATTTTTTGGCGATTCCGGCGACACCAGTGCCGACGCCGAAGTTGGGGGGGCTGACGCCAGAGCTGCGGCGGTCGCTGATCACGTTGAATGCGGCGGGCTCCGTGGCGAGGCTGCCAGCGGCGGCAGTGCCGGTGAGGTTGGCGGACGGGCGCAGCGGCGGGATGCAAATCATTTTCCCGGCGGACCGGCCGGTGCCGCTGGCGGAGGCGTTGCGGATGGCGGCGGGTGAGTAAACGGCAGCGGGGCGATATTTCGGGCTGTTTTTTTGCCGCGGGCGCGGTAAACTGCGCCTGTGTTTCGCCATATTGACGACGTCCGCATCGAAACGCTGCGCGCGCTCATTCCGCCGGCCATCCTCGTGGAGGAGCTGCCGCTGACGGAGGCGGCGTCGGAGCTGGTTTCGGAT
>JBEKZN010000196.1:0-4260 GCA_049509815.1 Opitutales bacterium | reverse complement strand
GCAGCGCAACGTCAAGCGCGTGATGGGCCTTTCCGGCATCGCGCACGCCGGCAACCTGCTCATCGGCGTGGTCGCCGCCGTGAAAGGGGTGCCCTTTGCCGAGGGCGCCGTGGTCTTCTACCTCCTGACTTACCTGCTCGGTTCGATGGCGGTGTTCGGTGTGATGGCGCACGTCGCCGGCCCGCATGACGAGACCCAGGAACTTGAGCACTACGCCCAGCTCGGACAGCGCCAGCCCTTCCTCGGCGGCGTTCTCGCCATCGGGCTCGGCTCGCTCGCCGGCATCCCGCCGCTGGCGGGTTTCATGGGCAAGCTGCTGATCTTTTTCGCCGCCTTCCAGGCGCACCTCTACGGCCTGCTCGCGGTCGCCATTATCGGTGTGGTCATTTCGATTTATTACTACTTCGGCTGGATTCGCGAGGCGCTCTTCCGTTCCGCGAGTATTCCCGGCCTGCCCGAAACACCTGCCGCCGACCTGCCGCGCACCCCGTCCGCCTGGAGCCGCATCGCCCTCGGCCTCATCGCCGGCGCGACGCTCTTCATCGGGCTCTACCAGGGCTTTTTCAGTGACAACGTGCTGGTCGCGCCAATTATCCCGCACCATCACTCCGCGGTCAAATCAGCGCAGCGTTAAATTCTTGCCAATAGATGGCCAGTGATTTTGTTGAACCGGCGTTGATTATTCCGCCGTGCGGATGGCCGCCGGTCCGCCGCTGAGCGGGATCACGTAGCCGCTGTCCTTCAGCGTCGTGCCGTCCCACTGGAGCACTTGCAGGTTCTTTTCCACCATATTGCAAACCAGCAGAGTGCGGTTGTCGTTGGAAAAAACCACGCCCTGCGGCCAGTGGCCGATGGCGACCTGCCCCGCGGGCGTCAGCTTGGTGCCGTCCACGCGAAACAGCACCAGTTCCCCATGGTCGGAAAAGAACGGCGAATCCTTCGGCTTGATGCTGCCGTTGCTGACCACCACCGCGCACAGTGTGCCGTCCGGCGATAGCTTGATGCCTTCGGGGGTCTGCCCGACGCTCAGGGTGTCCACGACGCGCGGCGGCACCGCTTGCAGGTCAATCACGCTGATGGTGTCGTTGTCGCCGCTGCCGTAGCCTACGTTGGCCACCACCGCGGCCCGGCCGTCGCGCGTCACATCCACGCCGTAGGGCCGCAGGCCCGTGCGCACGTCGCGGCCCGCCAGGGTCACATTCGTTCCGTCCACGTTCAAGAAGGTGACGAGGTTGTCGCCGTCGCGAGTGACGATTGCACGCTTATCATCCGGGGTGAACGCCACATCGCCGATCAGCGACGTATTGGTCCCGATCACCATCTTGCCAAGCGGGCTGACGGTCTTGCCTTGGATGCCAAAAAGCGAAATCGTGCCGTCGCCGCGGTTGGCCACCAAGACGAGCGTGCCGTGGTGGTTGATGGACAGGCCCGAGGGCTCCAGCCCCGTCTCCAGCGTCGCGATGACCTGCGGCGGCTGCGCCTTCAGGTCGATCATCGTGAGCCGGTTGTCCATGGCCTGCTTGGTCGGGTCCTTCGGGTCCACCTTCATCGGAGCGGTCACCAGCGCCAGGCTCTCATCCGGCGTGACCGCCACGCTCAACGGCGGCCCAATCACGCTGCCGGGCACGTTGGAAATCTCCGCCACCAGCTTCGGGGGAAACATCGACATGTCGATGATCGACGCCGTATCCGGCGGCGGATTCGGCACCACCTGGTTCACGCCGTTGACCAGAATAAACTTGTTGTCGTTCGAGGTGACGGCCAGTTGCGCCCGCGCCGTAAGCGCCATGGCCAGGAGGGTCGCGGCGGTTCCTCCAAAAATCCGCGGGGTATTGCGAAACATGGTTTGCCTTTCCAAAAACGGAAAAATTCAATCGTTCAAACCCGGCCCCGGCAAGCGCGAATCCCGCGCGAGTTTGCCCGCGCTGGCCCGCGAATCGGGCCATTGACGTTCCCGTTTCGCGCTGCTAATGCTCTGCTTCGCTAGCGAAATCCCCCTTACCCCCACCTTTGGAGATTCGATCATGAACTGTCTTTTGCGTTACCCCGCCCTGGCCCTGACCCTCGCCACGCTGGCGTTTTTCCCCGCCCGCGATTGCCGCGCGGATGATTCCTGGGGCGCCTGGCCGGCCGGCGACGACCCCACGTCCGTCGGCACCAAGGTTGTCCAGAATCTCCTGGCCCGCTCCAAGCTCGATCTCTCCCGCGGCCTTTCCTACAAGGAAACCTGCAGCGGCTACGGCGCCGTCCGCTTCGCCCTCGCCACCAATAATCAGGACCTGCTCTACCAGGTTCTGAAGCGCTACCAGTCCATCATCACGCCCGCCGGCGCCAAGCTCGTGCCCAAGCCCGACCATGTTGACCGCAGCGTCTTCGGCATTCTTCCCCTCGAGCTCTACCGCGTCACCAACGACCAAAAGTATCTCACCCTCGGACTCAGTTATGCCGACGCCCAGTGGGCGCCCCCGCTCAACGCCGCCAACCTCAGTTCCGAAACCCGCTACTATATTGATGATACCTACAAAATCTCGGTGATGCAAATCCAGGCCTTCCACGCCTCCGCCAACCCCGTTTATGCCACGCACGCCGTACAGGAATTCAACGCCTTCATCGACCAGTTCCAGCAGCCCGCCACCGGCTTGTTCTTTCACGGCCCCGACGCCCATGTTTACTGGGGCCGCGGCAACGGCTGGATCGCCTCCGCGCTCGCCGAAGTGCTTCTCTACCTGCCCGCCGACAATCCCTCGCGCGCGAAAATCATGGCCAGTTACAAGTCCATGATGGCCGGCCTGCTCAAAGTCCAGGCCGATGACGGCCGCTGGCGGCAGGTGCTCGACGATCCGAAAGCCTGGGAGGAAAATTCCTGCACCGGTTTTTTCACCTTTGCCCTCGGCGTGGGCGTGAACCAGGGCTGGCTCGATGCCGCGACCTACCGACCCGCGGTCAAAAAAGCCTGGGTCGCCCTGTGCGGACAATTGGACGACCAGGCGAACGTCAAGAATGTCGGCGTGCTCACCGAGCATTCCAACGACGAGGCCTATTACCTCGCCCGCCCGACGGCCACCGGCGATTTGCACGGGCAATTTGGCATGCTCTGGGCCGCTTGGGCACTGCTGGGTAAAAAGTCCTGAGACTGGCTCGGACGCCGTTATTGTCCAGTTAGCCACGGCCTTAATTCGGCCGCAAAGTAGAGCGCGCAACGCAGTCAGGGTCCGAGATATGCGCGAAAACTCTCGTGGAGTGGGCGTTATGGGTACTTTTACCCATCACTGAAAATCTCCGTGTCATTTCGGTAAATTATTCCTCTTTGGGGAATGATTTGGCTTTGCCCTGCTCCCATAAAACGTGCACAATGTGTAGCCGCTGCACCTGAATTTCACCTGCTTAACACTCATCGCCATGCACTCAAACACCCGTCTTCGCCTGCTTCTTCTCCTTGCCGCCGCTCTGCCGCTTGCGACGCGCTTGCGCGCCGACGATATCTCCCATCAATATGAGGGCAGTTACGGCGCATACCCCGCCTTGTCGGCCTACGCCTTTGAAATCTTTCATAATCTCAAATACGTCGAGGCTTCGCAACAAACGGGATCGGGAAGTAATACGGCCGTGCACGCCTGTTTTTTTGGTTTACCGGTTCCCCTGCCTTCCACTCCCCCCAAGCCCACGACTCTCTCCTCAGCCGGGGGCCAAAGCCAGATCCAGGGCGCAAACGCCAATGGCGTGGCCGTCGGCACCGCTCAGACCAGCAGCAGTACCACGGCTCCCTACCACGCCTGCTCCTGGACCCCGCCCGCGAGCTTGTCTTCCACCAGCTTCAAGCCCGCCACAACCAGCACCACCTGGACGTTTACCGCCTTCGAGAGCCTCCCCGGAACCACGACCTCCGTGGCCAATGGCATCAACGCCGGCGGCGTGGCGGTTGGGGTCGATTACACTAGCAACGCCCAAGACGCCGTCATGTGGGACGCCAACGGTAACATCTCCGATCTCAACGACCTCGACAACAATTCCACCCTCAAGTTGATGCAGGCTAACGCCATCAACGATTCCGGCCAAATCGTCGGCGAGGCCCAAGACGTGAACGGCTTCACTGCCTTCCTCTACGAAAACGGCACCGACACCGACCTCGGCAGCCTGGGAGGCGGCGGCAGCCAGGCCTACGGCATCAACAACTCCGGCCAAATCGTCGGCCAGTCGAATACCGCCGACTCCCAAACCCACGCCTTTCTCTACGAAAACGGCAACATGACCGACCTCGGC
>JBEKZN010000195.1:0-5484 GCA_049509815.1 Opitutales bacterium | reverse complement strand
GGAAGGCGATCATGGTGTTTTTGATGGCGTTGGCGCTGTTTGCGATGGGGGCGCTGGTGTGCGCAGTGCCGGTCAAGGCGACGCCGAGGAGCGAGGGGTCGGCGAGCGCGGACCGGGAGCGGGTGCTGGGGTTGCTGGAGCGCGGGGCGATCACGGGGGACGAGGCGGCGGAATTATTGTCGGCGCTGGGCGAGCGGCAGCCGGAAGCGGGGAATTCGGTGATGGGCCAGCGGTTGCGGTGGATCGGAGTGGTGCTGGTGGTGCTGGGGTTTTATCTGCCGTGGGCGAAGATAGATCTCGGGCAGGAAATGTCGCAGATGCAATCGGGGATGGTGCAGCAGATGCAACAAATGCAGTCGGGAATGCCGATGATGGCGACGGGACCGAACGGAATGAATTTTTCGACGCCGCAGATGTTGGGAGGGCCGGTGGTGGAGGTGCATGCGGCGGATTTGAGTCACGGCGCGGGCTGGGTGATTCTGGGTTTGGCGGTAGTAGCGGGGGTTTTGCCGCTGATTCGCGGATTTCGGCGGTTGCCGATCGAGACGCGGGGGACAACGCTGTATTCGTTGGTGGGGGTCGGGTTGCTGATGTCGCTGTACGTGGCAGTGCAAGGGTTTCAGTACGTGCAGGTGGGGCTGGTGCTGGACTTGGCGGGGTATGCGATGATGTTGGTGGCGGTGGGGCGGGAGTACCGACAACCGTGGCGGCCAGCGTGAGGGCGGGCGGAGAAAATTAAAAATGCAAAATTGAAGAGCCAGGCGTCAGGAGGGAAGAAGACGGAAGAACGGGAGTGCGGGTGGGAGCGGTGGGCGGGAATCCTGAGGATTCTGCTTCACTTGGGAGAGAAGCGTGATATATTTAGCACATGGGCGATTCGCTCCACTGCGATGTTTGCGGAAAACCGGCCACGGTGCACCTGACCCAGATCGTCAAGAACCAGATTCAAAAGGTCGATCTGTGCGAGGAGTGCGCGCAGACAAAGGGGGTGACGGATCCGGAGGGTTTTTCGCTGGCGGAATTGCTGACGAAGAGTTTTCCGGGCGGCGGGGGCGACGCGGGCGAGGAGGAGCCGGGGACGCTGGTGTGCGAGCAGTGCGGGTGCACGGCGCGGGACTTGAAGAAGAACGGGCGGCTGGGGTGCGCGGGGTGCTACGAGCATCTGCGGCCGATCGTGCTGCCATTGCTGGCGGAGTTGCGGCGGGTGGAATTGCGGCGGGAGATCGAGGTGTTGGAACAGCAGTTGCTAGAAGCAGTGCAGAATGAAAACTTTGAGAGCGCGGCACAATGCCGGGACCGGCTGGGGGTTTTGCGGGCCGAACTGGGGGCGCCGGCGGTGAAAACCTGAAAAATTTTTAGACAGAATTAACAGAATGAAGAAAATAAGAAATTTCCAAGAAAGATGCGGCTTTCCCTCGGTAAACGGGGTTAAAGCCGTCTAGGACATCACGCATTTTACCAATTTCATGCAGATTCTTCCCATACTCGAGACGCCGGCGGATAGTTCGCCGGGAGGCTCGTCGCCCGACCCGATTGTGCTGAGCACGCGCATCCGGCTGGCGCGGAATTTGCGGGACTTTCCGTTCCCGGGGTGGGCCAAGGAGGCACAGCGGCGGGACATTTTTGCGCTATGCGCGGAAGCGGCGCGGGAGATTCCGCAGATGAAAAAGGCGTTCGCGCTGGATTTAAAGGCACTCGACGAGTTGGAGAAGCAGGTCTTGGTGGAGCGGCATTTGATCAGCCGGGAGCTGTCGTCGGCAGGGCCGGGAGCGGGGGTGATCATCAGCCGGGATCAGACGACGTCGGTGATGATCAACGAGGAGGATCACTTGCGGCTGCAGGTGTTGCGGCCGGGTTTCCAGTTCAAGCGGGTGTGGAAGCAGGCGGACAGCCTGGATGATGGGATGGAGGCGAAGCTGGATCTGGCGTTTTCGGCGGAGCTGGGTTATTTGACGGCGTGCCCGACGAACGTGGGGACGGGGATGCGGGCGTCGGTGATGATGCATTTGCCGGCGCTGGTGCTGGGAACCCAGATGGAGAAGGTGATCCGGGCGGTGAACCAGCTCGGCTTGGCGGTGCGCGGCCTGCACGGCGAAGGGACGGAGGCGAGCGGGAGCATTTTCCAGATTTCGAACCAGCAGACGCTGGGGGAGAGCGAGGAGGAGATTTTGAAGCGGCTGTCGTCGGTGCTGCAGACGATCGTGGAGCAGGAGCAAAACGCGCGGGCGAAGCTGCTGGAGACGGACGTGGCGAAGCTGTTCGACAAGATCGGGCGGGCGTACGGGACGGTGCGGAACGCGCATTTGCTGACGTCGGCCGAGGCGATGAACTGCCTGTCGCTGCTGCGGCTGGCGGTGGATTTGAGCCTGCTGCCGGAGGGGGAGCGGGCGAACATCGACCGGCTGTTCATCGAGTGCCAGCCGGGGCATGTGCAACTGGCGGCGCGGGGGAATTTGGAGACGGAGAAGCGGGACGTGGCGCGGGCGCGCTTTTTGCGGGAACAACTGGGGGCGCTGGCGTCTCTCAACTTCAGCCCGTCGCTGGAGCGGAATTAACCATTTGACCGCAAAGACACCAAGAGCGCGAAGAAGAAAACAAAATGTTAAACAAAAAATCTAAAGCCTGATAAAACTGATAAATAAATCTTTGCGTCGCAGGCGCTTTTCCATTAAACCCATATTCCCATGGCCGAACCAATGAACAACTTCACGCCGCGAGCGCAGCAGGTACTGGCGCTGGCGCGCAAAGAGGCGGACCGTTTCCACCACAATTACGTGGGGACGGAGCACTTGCTGCTGGGGTTGATCAACCTGGGGCAGGGCGTGGCCGTGAATGTTTTGCAGAAGATGGGGCTGGATTTGGAGACGGTGCGCAACGCGGTGGAGAAGCAGGTGGGCACGGGGCCGGAGGCGAAGCCGACGGGGAACATCCCGTACACGCCGCGGGTGAAGAAGGTGCTGGCGCTGGCGGGCAAGGAGGCGAAGGCGCTGAATCATTCGTACATCGGGACGGAGCACATTTTGCTGGGGTTGCTGCGCGAGGGCGAGGGGGTGGCGGCGCGGGTGTTGAAGAGCCTGGACGTGGACATCGAGCGGTGCCGGAACGAGATTCTGGCGGAGTTGGATCCGAATTTTTCGGGCGAGACGGGGAGTGCGTCCACGCCGGAGGAGCCGGCGGGGGCGGCGAGCGGCGGGCAGACGGGCGGCACGGCGCCGAGCCAGCCGGGCGCGGAGGAAAAAAAGGAGATCAAGACGCCGGCGTTGAAGATGTTCGGGCGGGACTTGACGGAACTGGCGCGCAACGGCGAGCTGGATCCGGTGATCGGGCGCAAGAACGAGATCCGGCGGGTGGTGCAGATTTTGTGCCGGCGGACGAAGAACAACCCGGTGCTGATCGGCGAGGCGGGGGTGGGCAAGACGGCGATCGTCGAGGGACTGGCGCAGGAGATTGCGTCGGGGATCGTGCCGGAGATCTTGGTGGACAAGCGGGTGATCACTTTGGACCTGGCGCTGATGGTGGCGGGAACGAAGTACCGCGGGCAGTTTGAGGAGCGGATCAAGGCGGTGATGGACGAGATCCGGCGGGCGAAGAACATCATCGTGTTCATCGACGAGCTGCACACGATCGTGGGCGCGGGGGCCGCAGAAGGCGCGATGGATGCGTCGAATATTTTCAAGCCGGCGTTGTCGCGCGGGGAGTTGCAGTGCATCGGGGCGACGACTTTGGGCGAGTACCGGAAGTACATCGAGAAGGACAGCGCGCTGGACCGGCGTTTCCAGTCGGTGAAGGTGGAGGCTCCGTCGGTGGACGAGACGGTGCTGATTTTGAAGGGAATCCGGCTGAAGTACGAGGAGCACCACAAGGTGGTGTACACGGACAAGGCGCTGGAGACGGCGGCGAAGCTGTCGGACCGGTACATCACGGCGCGGTATCTGCCGGACAAGGCGATTGACGTGCTGGACGAGGCGGGGGCGCGTGCGCGGATCGAGAGTTTGAACCGGCCGCCGGAGATCGAGGAGTTGTCAAAGGAGATCGAGAAAGTGTGCGCGCAGAAGGAGGAGGCGATCGCGAAGCAGCACTTCGAGGAGGCGGCCAAGTACCGGGACGACGAGAAGCGGCTGCGGTTGAAGCGCGAGCAGCAGATCGAGCAGTGGAAGCGGTCGCGCGACGAGCGCACGATCACGGTGGACGAGGACGAGATGCTGAAGATCGTGTCCGACTGGACGGGCATTCCGTTGTCGCGGATGGAGCAGAAGGAGAGCCAGAAGCTGCTGAATTTGGAGAAGGAGCTGCAGGAGAACATCGTGGGGCAGGAGGCGGCGACGGAGGTGATTGCGAAGGCGCTGCGGCGGTCGCGGGCGGACTTGAAGGATCCACGGCGGCCGATCGGGTCGTTCATGTTCCTCGGGCCGACGGGGGTGGGGAAGACGCACCTGGCGAAGATTTTGGCGGAGAAGATGTTCGGGGACCAGGACGCGCTGCTGCAGATCGACATGTCCGAGTACATGGAGAAGTTCTCGGTGTCGCGGCTGATTGGGTCGCCGCCGGGGTACGTGGGCTACGAGGAAGGCGGGCAACTGACGGAGGCGGTGCGGCGCAAGCCGTATTCGGCGGTGTTGTTCGACGAGATCGAGAAGGCGCATCCGGACGTGGTGCAACTGCTATTGCAGGTGCTGGAGGACGGGCGGCTGACGGACTCGCTGGGGCGGACGGTGGATTTCCGGAACACGATTTTGATCATGACGTCGAACGTAGGAGCGGAGCTGATGCAGCGGCAGAGCTCGATGGGTTTTGACATGGGGCACGACAGCGGGCGCGACCACGACAAGGTGAAGGGGCGCATCCTCGAGGAGATGAAGCGGCATTTCAAACCGGAGTTTGTGAACCGGATCAACGAGATCGTGGTGTTCCGCCCGCTGACGAAGGAGCACTTGAAGCTGATCATCGATTTGGAGTTGAGCAAGGTGTTCAAGCGTTTGGGCGGCCAGAAGATTGATTTGGACGTGGACGACGCGGCCAAGGAGTTCCTGCTGACCAAGGGCTGGGACGAGAAGTACGGGGCGCGGCCGCTGCGGCGGGCGGTGGAACGGTATCTGGAGGATCCGCTGGCGGAGGCGATTTTGCGCGGCGAGGTGCGGCGCGGGGAGCCGATCAAGGTGACGTTTGCCGGCGGGGAGACGCTGAAGTTCGAGCAGGTGCAGGCGGTGGGGTGAGGGGCAGCGTGCGGACAAGCGCGAAACCGCTCGCCAACGGGCGTTCCATTAGGCTTGATTTGGTTGCTTTCGCGCCATGCGCGACATTTTGCCATGCTGCGAGTTATCCGACTTACCGTCCGCATTGCGGGAGTGCTGGCTCTGTTTGGGGTTGCAGCGGCGCCGCTGGGAGCGGTGGAGACGGTGCTGGCGACCGAATCGCTGGATGGCAATGTGTACACGGTGCAACCGGGAGGAACGCCGACGCCGGTGCTGACATTTGACGCCAACA
>JBEKZN010000194.1:0-4314 GCA_049509815.1 Opitutales bacterium | reverse complement strand
CGGGCCCATTCCTTGCCGTTTTTGTAGGCCACCGCTTCCAGTTCGCCCGGCTGGTAGGGAACGTCCCACCTCAGCTGATATTCGAAGGGCTGCTTGGTTTTGCGGCCCAGCGATTTGCCGTTGAGAAATAGTTCTCCCTCGTCGCCCGAGGTGTAGAGATAGACCGGAGTCACCTGGCCCACGCGGTCCGGCCAATTCCAATGGGGCAGCAAGTGGGCCATGGGAAAGTCAGGACGCCAATGGGCCTGATAAAGATAAAAGCGGTCCTTCTTAAACCCGGCCAGATCGACAATGCCGAAATAAGAGCTGCGGGAAGGAATCCCGCCTTTTCCCAGCGCGTTGAGCTGTTCCTGCAGCTTGGCCTTTTCCTCCGGGCTGTGCATGTTGAGCAGGATGCTCTTGTCGTTGTTAAAGGGCGTAGGCTCGCCGAGGTAATCGAAACCCGTCCAGACGAATTCGCCCGCGACGAAGGGATTTTGCTCCTGGGCCTTGAATTCCTCATCGGGAAGCGTCGCCCACGGCGGCTTGCAATTGCCATAGGAAGTCACTTGGAAAGGCTCGACGCTAACATCAATGGGAAAGAAATAGACCCCGCGGGAACTTACCGTGGAAGAGGTTTCCGAGCCGAAGAGCGGGATGTCCGGGTGCGCCTTGTGAAATTCGGCGTATGCCCACGGTTTGTAGTTGTACCCGAAGACATCGACGCAAGTCTGAAACCCGTTGAAGCCGCTTTCTTTAACATTGCATGCAACCGCGGTGGGCCGGGTCGGATCCTCCTTGTGGGCGATGGCGGTGAGGCGCTTGCCTATGGTGATGCCCGAGGACCAATTCTGGTCCGGGACTTCATTGCCGATGCTCCAGAGAATGATGGAAGGATCGTTGCGGAAATGGCGGACCAGGGCTCTGAAATCCGGCTCACTCCAATCGTCGAAAAGCAGGTGATAGTCGTTCGGTTTCTTTCCCGCCTTCCAGCAGTCGAAAGACTCGGCCATGACTAGTACACCCATGTGGTTGCAAAGATCGATCAGTTCCGGTGAGGGAGGATTGTGGCTGGTGCGAATGGCGTTGCAGCCCATTTCCTTGAGGAGTTGGATCTGGCGCTCGAGGCCGCGGACGTTCACGACGGTGCCAAGCGGGCCGAGGTCGGCATGGTCGCAAACACCGTTGATGGGGACGTGCTGGCCGTTGAGGAAGAAGCCGTGGTCGGGGTCGAACTTGATGGTGCGGATGCCGAAGTTGGTGGTGTAAGAGTCCACGATCTGATCGCCCTGGCGGACGGTGGTGACGGCGGTGTAGAGGTTGGGGCTATCGAGGTTCCAGAGTTTCGGGTTCGGAACAGTGAAAGAAAAATCGCCGGTTTGCGTGGCGTTCGCGGCAAGGTCGAGCGAAACGGGAGTTGCGGTGGCAACAGCGTCGCCGGTGGGTTGACCATCGGGGCTGAGGGCGAAGATTTGGGAGCCGACCGTGACGGTGGAATTAGCCGCGGACTGGTTATCCACGTTCACGCGAAGATTGACGGTGGCCTGGCTGGCGGAAATTTCCGGCGTGGTGACGTAAGTGCCCCAGTGGCCGACGTGGACGGGGTCGGTGATTTCGAGCCAGACGTTGCGGTAAATGCCGCCGCCGGGATACCAGCGCGAGGAGCTGGGCGGATTGTCGAGGCGAATGGCGAGAACGTTATCCGCGCCGGGCTTGAGGTAAGGCGTGAGGTCGAGCTGGAAGGAGGAGTAGCCGTAGGGCCAGCCGCCGACGAACTGGCCGTTGCACCAGACGGTGGCGTAGGCCATGGCGCCGTCAATATCGAGGAAGAAGCGCTGGCCCGCATCGCTCGCGGGGATGTCCAAGTGGCGGCGATACCAGCCAATGCCGGCCCAAGGCAGCCGGCCCGTGGCGCCTTCGCCAGTCGCGCTGAAAGGCCCTTCGATGCCCCAGTCGTGCGGAAGGGTGAGGGAGCGCCAGGCGCTGTCGTCGAATCCGGGCTGAACGTAGGAGACGTTGCCGCCGAGGTTGCCGGACGGGAGCACCGGCTTGGTGGGGGAATTGGTGAAGTCGTTGGCCGTGGGAAGAACCCAGGGCTTGATGTTCGCGTAGCTGAGATTGCCGGCGTCGGCGGGGTCGCCTTTAATGAAGCGCCAGTCGGCATCGAGAGAAAGACGCTGGCGCGGGGAAGCGGCGGAGGTGGTCGAAGCCGTGGTGGCAGACGGCGCGGGCGATTGAGCGCAGGCGGAAACGACGAGCAGGCAGGCCGCAAGGAGAACCAAAGGCAGGGCGCGAAGGCCGCGGCGAACCGGGAAAACAGATTGCAGGGAAGTCATCTCGAGTGGGTGGGGTGTTGGGGTGAAGATGCTTAGGAAAGTTATTTGGCGGAATTATTCAAACCCGCATTTTGGGTGACGGGCGGATTCCAGGTGAGCACGAGGAGCGTCACGGATTGACGGGGCAAGGTGAATTGAAGCGTGGCTTGGTTGCCGAATTGCAAGGTGGTCGGGTTGCCGGTGGAGATGAGGGCGGCAGGCGGGTTGATGGTTTGGAGCTGGCCGGCTTTTTCGAGCTGGGCGTACTGGGCGGGCGTAGGATTTTCCGGCGAGCCCATGTTTTTCCAGGCCGTGTAGGAATTGCTGTGGGTTTGGTCGATGCGGTATTCGGCCAGCTTGGTTTGTTGAATGTCAACGGGCAGGCCGGTGAGGTTGAGGGTGACATTGGCGTCGGGGCCGGGGACATCGTCATCGTGGTAATGCCAGGCCATGACGCAGAGTTTGCCCGGGGCGAGGGTGGCAAGAGCGGAGACATCGGGCTGGCCGCGGACGCCGGAGTGGATGATGTTGTCCACAGTCATCGCCTGGGTGCTGGTGGTTTCGACGCGCTGGCCGTCGAGCAGGCTGTACATGCGGAAGAGGTCGAGGATGGGCAGGTCAATGCCGTTGGTGGCGAGGACACGCTGGCCGAAGAAATAGGGTTCGTTTTCAAACTCGAAGGCCCAGGTGAGCGCGCCTTCGAGGTTTACGCCGAGCCGGTCGGCCAACTCAAATTCGCGGGCGATGCAGGCGGCGGTGTAGGCGGGATAAATGGTGCCGGCGCGGTAGGCGCGGAGAGCGTCGCTGGTGCAGGCGGCGCAGCCGTCGGGGTCGGATTCGCCGATGACGATGGGGAGGGGTTTGGTCTGCGGGTAGGAGGCGGCGATGGTGAAGCCGTCGTTGATGGCCCGGAGCTGGCCGCCGAGGCCCATGCGCAGGTGGCCCTGGTAGATGATGGGGGTCGTACCTTTGGCGTGGAAGGAAAAGAAGTCGAGCGGGGCTCCGGTCTGGCCGGTGGCGTAGTTAGTGCCGGTGAGGCAGTGCTCGATGAAATCGCGCGACCACTGGCCGCCCGCGCCCGCGGTATCGGCGCCGCCGATTTTGGCGTTGGGGATGGCGCGGCGCAAGGCGGCGGCGGAATAATCGTAGAGCTTGCGGTATTCGTCCGGGGTTCCACCCCAGTAGCCCTTGCCGCCGCCGGCGTTGGATTCGTTCCAGACCTCCCAATACCACTGTTCGACTTCGGCCATGCCGTAACGGTCCACGCAGTGCTTGGCCCACTGGTAGATCAACTCGGCCCATTTGTCGTAGTCCTTGGGCGGGGAAGTCCAGCCGGTGTAGATGTCCTTGTACGGATCGCCGGGTTTCCAGTGGTGCTCGTAGGGATCGGGGTGAAGCGAGAGAGCCTGGGGCATGAAGCCGATTTCGACGTAGGGCTTGATGCCGGCGGCGTGGTAGGTGTCAAAAATCTGGTCGAGGATGGTCCAACTGTAGATAGGATGGCCGCTGGCGTCCTCGGTGTAGGCGTTGGTGCTGCCCCATTTGTAGTGGGCGGTGCCGTTGCCGGTGGTGAGTAAATTGTGGGCGCGAAAATAGACATCGCCGGGGCGCAGGGCGCCGAGTTCGGCGATGAGTTTTTTGCCGTCAGTCATCGTGGCGTAATTGGGCTCGTCCGCGCCGAAGAAGCGGTAAATCGGTTTCCAGGGGCCAATGGGCTTGGCGGCATTGACGGTGATCGCCACGGGGAAAGCGGCAGGCGCGGCGGCAGATTGCGCCAGGCCCGGGAGCGCGGCGGTGAAGGAAAAGAAGAGCGAAGCGACGAACGGTTTTAGTGCCGGGGTGGGCATGAATATGGGGTGGGTTATCGGGCGTGGGTGAGTTCAGGGGTAAGCTAAGGGTGTGGGGGAGCGCCAGCTGCGATTTTTTGCAGGGTAGTCTGTTGAGAGCTGGTCAGGCCACTTAAATTGAGCGCATTCTGGGCGGCAGTGGCGGCCGCGGCAGGGTTGGTGTTCGACCACTG
>JBEKZN010000193.1:0-4319 GCA_049509815.1 Opitutales bacterium | reverse complement strand
GCCTCGTCGGCCCGCAATTCAACACCTATTATTTTAACATCGCCGAGGTCGGCACCGATTGGGTCATCGCGGACAAATACCCCGGCCAATTTGGTGCCGGCGCCTGGTATCAGTCCGGCACGCTTACCGCCCCCCACGGCGTGACCCAGGACGGCACCAGCGGCTTTTACCTCTTCGGCGGCCAGCGGATCTGGGGCCGCGACGCCGCTCCCGCGGTCACTCGCGTCGTCAACGGCCAGCCCCAAATCGTCACCCCCACCCATGGCCAGAACGCCTCCGTCTCCGTTTTCTATCAGTTCGGCATCAACGACTCCAAAACCCTGCTCGTGACCGACTATGTCGGCGCCGGCTTGACCGGCTTCGGTCTGATCCCCGGCCGGCCGGAAGATTCGATTGGAGGCGGCCTGGGACAATCCTGGTTGAACAAGAACGTCTTCAACCGCTCCAGCCAACTCATGCTCCAAACCTACTATCAGGCCCACATTTATGGCGGCCTCTTCCTTCAGCCCACCCTCAGCTACATCCCCACTCCCGCAGCCTCCAATACCTACAGCGCCGCCTGGGCCTTCACCATGCGCCTTACTTTCCTGTTCTGATTGCCCACCCCTGCATCCGCATCCCCTGAGCGAACAATCGACTGCCTCCGCACGCGCCCCGGCTTCCTTCTTTGCCCTTGAAACAACGGCGGGGCGGCCCCTCCTCGGAGGCCGCCCCGCTTCACACTCCGTCTTTAGGTCCGCCGCTGAACTGCAGCGGAAAGTTTTTGTCGCTCGATTTTTTAGCCCGTCATCGTGTTCCGCAATCCGTCGAAATAGCCAAAAAACACCCCGTCCGGATCATATTTGTCCCGCAGGTCCGCCAGCCGCTTCCAATTGTCCGAACTGAACGCCCGTGTGGCTGACGACGGCGCTGAAACGCTGTCCGATTCGCCAATGTAATACCCTTTGACGAACGGCTTGAGCCGCGCCACGCATTCGTCATGCCACGCGGAATTCGCCTCGTCTTCGCCGGCCGTCTTCCACTGCGTCCACGGGCCGCCTAAAATCGGCGCGTTCATCGAATAGGCGCCGTCGCCCGGTTTGGGCGGCAGGTTCGGCCCGGTTAAAATCGCAAACAGCAGCACCGTGATCGGCGAGGGCGCCTTCGTGAAATGCTCGCTGATCGCCGTGACCAGTTCGCCGGCGTTCGCCTGGTAAAAAACGGACTCCGCGCGGGCGCGCAGCCCCTCCGGCCAGACCGCCCCGGACGCATCGAACAATTGTTCAAACGTCACCGGCGCCGGCCGTATTGACGAAAGTTTGGCATTCAAAAACGGGCAGTCATCCAGCGGCTTCAGTTCCGCCCTGGCCTGCTCCGCCGTCTCGGCGAACGAGGTCGCCGTCACCAGGCAAACCTTGCCTCCCTGCGCCGCCGTGCGCTCCTGCAACTCCGGCGGAGCCGTGATCAAAAACAAACTGAGTTCGACGCTGGCCGCCAGTTCTCCGGAGATTTCGCTCAGCCACGTCCCGACTTTCGCCGCCTGCTCCAGCGGGTAAAAATGGCTGCACCCGTGCATGGCCTTCGGCAACGGATACAATTTGAGGTGATACCGGGTCGCGACGCCGAAAAACCCCGTCCCCGCTCCGCGCGCGGCCCAGAAATAATCCTGATTCTCGTCCTGGCTGGCCGTGATCAGCTTACCTTCCGCGGTGACCAGCTCGACCGCTTCCACGCTTCCCGCCCCGTGACCCCAGACTCCCGGATTCCAGCACATCCCGCCGCCCAGCAGATACCCGCTCAATTTCACCTGCGGACAATGCCCGCTGGGAAACGTCATGCCTTGGGCGTTCAGCGCCTTTTGCGTATCGCGGTTGCTGATGATGGGCTGCACGACGGCTTTGCGGGCCGCGGCATCGATCGAAATCACCCGGTTCAGATTCTTTAGGTCGATCAGCACGCCGCCGTTTCTCAACGTCGGCTGGCACCAATTGTGGCCGCCGCCGCGCACCACGACCTTCAGTTTATTGTCGCGGGCAAACTGAATCGCCGCGATCACATCCTGCTCGTCGTTGACCCGTACGAAGACTTGCGGCGCCCGCTCGGGAATGAGGCGATTCCACAGATTTCCGTGAAGCAGCTCCGCAAAATTCGCGTCGTCCGGAGTGGCGACCACGCCCTTGCAGGCTTTCTTCAGCGCGGTGATGTCCATGGTGCCTGAATCTATTGAAACCGCAGCGTGACTGGAAACGCCGGGCAACGCGCCCCCGGCCGCGCCGCGGAACCGGTTATAAAACACCGCCGCGACCCTGAACTTTCCTCGTTCATTGGATAAATTTCCGAGGATTAATTCAGGGTGCGAAGGATTTTGTCGGCCGAGCTGCTACTGGCACGCCTCGCAATCCTCGCCGCGCATCCGCGCCTCCAGGCTGCACGCCTTTTTCTCCACGTCGGTGTAAACCTTCTTCGCGGCCGCGATGAACGGCGCGCCCGTTTCGCCCGTGACGGGCTCGGCGACCGCCACCGCCGCGGCGGCCGCGCCTTCCTCGCCTTCGCCGCGCCCGATGTGCCCGCGAATCTCCTTCTTCACCGCCACCGTCGCCTTCTCGATGTTCGAGGCCCCGAGCGTCCGCAGGTAATAGGTCGTCTTCAACCCCTTGCGCCACGCCGCGCGGTACATGTACGACAGCGTCTTGAAATCCGGCTGCCCGAGGAACAGGTTCACCGACTGCGACTGGTCGATCCACTTCTGCCGTCGCGCCGCCGCGTCGATCACATAGGTGTAGTCCACGCCGAACGCCGTCCCGTACTTGTGCTTCACGTGAGCGGGAATCCGGTCGATGTGCGTCAGCTCCCCGTCGAAATACTTCAACTGGTCGATCATGTCGCGGTCCCACAGGCCCAGCGCCTTCAGGTCCTTCGCCAGCGCGCTGTTCAGGATGATGTACTCGCCGCCCAGGTTGCTCTTCACGAACAGGTTCTTGTAGTACGGCTCGATGCACGGCGAAGTGCCCATGATGTTCGAGATCGTCGCCGTCGGCGCGATCGCCAGCACGTTGCTGTTGCGCATCCCCTGCCGGGCGATCTTCGCACGCAGCGGCGTCCAGTCCATCTTGCCGCCCCGCGGCGTCTCCACCGGCACGCCGCGCTCCTGCTCCAGCAGGTCCAGCGTGTCCTGCGGCAGCAGCCCGCGGTCCCACTTCGAGCCCCGGTACGTCGAATACGTGCCCCGCTCCGCCGCCAGGTCGCTCGAGGCCTCGTACGCGTAGAACGCGATCGCCTCCATGAACTCGTCGTTGAACTCCACCGCCTCGGCCGACGCAAACGCCAGGTCCTTCAGGTACAGCGCGTTGTGCAGCCCCATCACCCCCAGCCCGATGGGCCGGTGCCGCCGGTTCGACGTCTCGGCCGCCTTCGTCGGGTAGTAATTGATGTCGATCACGTTGTCCAGCGCCCGCACCGCCACGCGGATCGTCTCCCGCAGCATCGCATGGTCGAGCGAGCCGTTTGACCGCAGATGCGTGTCCAAAATCACCGAGCCCAGGTTGCACACCGCCGTCTCCTCGTGGCTCGTGTTCAGCGTGATCTCCGTGCACAAATTCGACGAGTGGATCACCCCCACGTGGTCCTGCGGGCTGCGGATGTTGCACGGATCCTTGAACGTGATCCACGGGTGCCCCGTCTCGAACAGCATCTTCAGGATCAGCTTCCACAGCTCGATCGCCGGCATCGTCTTGCCGTAGATTTTGCCCTCGGCCGCCAGCTTCTCGTAGTGCGCGTAGCGTTCCTCGAACTTCTTGCCGTACAACTCGTGCAGGTCGGCCGTTTCGTTCGAGCGGAACAGCGTCCAGTCCTCGCGGTTCTCCATGCGCTTCATGAACAAGTCCGGGATCCAGTTCGCTGTGTTCATGTCGTGTGTGCGCCGCCGGTCGTCGCCCGTGTTCTTGCGCAGCTCCAAAAAGTCCGTGATGTCGTTGTGCCACGTCTCCAGGTAAGCGCAGCCCGAGCCCCGGCGCTTGCCGCCCTGGTTCACCGCCACCAGTTGGTCGTTGTGCAGCTTGAGGAACGGAATCACGCCCTGGCTTTCGCCGTTCGTGCCCTTGATGTACCCGCCCGTCCCGCGCACCGCCGTCCACGACCCGCCCAACCCGCCCGCCCATTTTGACAGAAACGCGTTCTCGGCGATGCCGCGCACCATGATGCTCTCGATGTTGTCGTCCACCTTGTACAGGTAGCACGACGACAACTGCGAGTGCAGCGTCCCCGCGTTGAACAGCGTTGGCGTTGACGAGCAGAACCGCCGGTTCTTGTAGAGCGCGTACAACCGCACCACCCAGTCCTCG
>JBEKZN010000192.1:0-4319 GCA_049509815.1 Opitutales bacterium | reverse complement strand
GTGATCATCGAAAAACTCGGGTTTTATCCGCGAGAGCCCGGGATTGAGACACGCCCAGCCGTGGGCGGGTTCGCCGGGCGGAGCGGCTAGGGCCGGACCAGAGGCAGGCGCGCAACGATGGGCGCGCCGGACGGAGCGCCGTCGGCCGCAGGACGGGGCGAGTACGAGAAGACGGCTTCGTCGCGGGGGCCGACGGAGAGGTGGCTGAAGCTGACGGTGCGGGCGTCGGGCCGGTCCATCAAGATGCCCCAGGCCGGGCGGGCGGGTTCGCGATGCAGGTGAAATTGGGCGAGGTCGGCGGGGGCGAGGCGGTGACGTTCGGCCCAATCGCGGACAAACAGCGCGCGGCGGTGGGCGGCGATTTCCACGCCTTGAAAGGAGGAGGCGGTGAGAAACGGCCAGGGCTCGAGTTTGCTTTCATCGTGCAGGACACGGGTGTCCCAACGCCAGCGGCGGGGTTCCTCGTCGAGATCGAAGGCGAGGAGGTAGAAACCGGGACAGCGGCGAAGGGGCGCGGCGGCCAGCCGGTCAGCGACGGCGGCGGCGCTGGGGACATCGGCGAATTCGAGGAGCAACTGGCCGCGGCTAAGGGGCGGAGTTTCGCGCGGGGCGGGACCCGGCGGGTAATGGTTGATCAGGCCGAGGGAAACACCGCGGGCGTTGACGAGAAGCCAGGCGCCGCCGTGGTCGGCATCGGCGGGGGCGAGGTAGGCGACGCCGCGGCGTTGGGCCACGGCGGGGGGAGTGGCGGAGCCGCGCGTGCGGAGTTCGTCGCGGCTGAAAAAGACCTCATAGCCGCCAGCGTGCGGGGCGCGCCACCACGTCACCGTGCACATAAGCCCTGCTGTTGCTGGAAGCGCAGCGTGGAAGGGGCCACGCCAAAGGCGGGATCGAGGGCGACGCCCATGTGATTGCAGATAACGGCAATCAATGCGTAATGATGAATGGTGTGGCTGAGCAGGAATTGGAGCTCGCGGCGGCCGGTGGAGCGGGTCCAGGCCTGGGCGGGATCGACGTCGGAGCCGGTGTCGGTCTTGACGGTGATTTCGCGGGAAAGGTCGGCCGCGGCAAGGGCGGTGAGGCGGGCAGCGACGGTTTCGAGACGGCCGGCGGCGTAGGCGGGGTCGGCTTCGACGAGGGAGTCGCGGTCGCGGTCGTCGTAATCGACTCGATTGAGGGGAAGTCCGTTGAGGAAGCAGGAGTAGTGGTCGAGGTTGTGGCGGATGTGGCCACCGAGGGTGCTGTTAAAGCAATCCGGCTGCGGAGCCACATATTGCGCGGGGGACAGGCGGCGCAGCAGCGCCGTGCCCTGCTGGATGCAGGAGACAGTGTCCGCAACGAGAAAATCTTTAATCACGGCGAGTAGGTGAGTGGTGGCCGAGGCCGGTGGCTAACGATGAAAGCGAGTGGGCGCGTGGAACCCCAGCGGCCCCACCCTGCCCGTCCGCTCGAACTTACTGGCAATCAGGCTGAACGCAAGCAAGCTTTGGACGGGCTGGCGGGGGCCCGGGGTGGTCATAAAAAGCCGCCCGGCAGCGTAGGCTACCGGGCGGCTCAAACTGGAGAACATTAGCAAGACCAGAACCGGTTGCTAATCGTGCGCGTAGTCACGCGAGCGATTTAGAACAGGAGCTGGATCTGAGTGCGGACGCCGTTGACGTTCGCGCGACCGCCATTCCACGTACCGCCGACAACCGTCTGGCGACCGGTGAACTGGTCGAACTCATACCCGGCGGAGACCTTGAGGTCGTAGCCCAGGATATAATAGTTCACGCCAGCGTAGAATTCGTTGACGTTGTCGAAGGCGCCCGAGGTGGCGGGAGCGGTGAGGATCACGTTGTTGGCGTTGCGGTCCACGGGATTGATGGTGGTGCCGCGGCCGTTGGTGCTCAGGTAGCTGTACATGAGGGCGACTTCCCACTGGCTGTCGATCTTGTACGAAGGCGTGAGGTTGAAGCCGTAGGGAGAGGCCTTGCTGTAAACCGCGCCGGCGCCGGCGCCGGACTGGCGGCCGTTTTGCACCTGGACCTGCATGAATTCACCGGCGAGGGTGAAGCTGTCATAGGTCAGGGTGAAGTACGGATTGTAGCCAGCCATGCTGTTGTTCTGGGTGTAACCCAAGGCGGCCGGGAGGCCGCTGACGCTGTTGGCATCGGCCGCATAGCCGGCGTTGATGCCGACCTTGTAGCTCAAGCCCGCGTATTTGCTGCCGTAACCGAAGTTGACCCAGCCGGCGAACTCATTGTAGGCCGCGACCCCGGCAGCGCTGTTGCCGTAGTTGAGGGGGCCTTGAACGGCGTTGGTGACAGCCGCGCCGTAGTAGAAGCCGTCGAATCCGGGAATCACGCCGCTCCAGAAGAGACCGGTGTGGCGGTTGCCGAAGCCGAGGCGGCCCGTGGCGGAACCACCCCAGGCTTCGTCGAAGTAACGGGTGGCGACGGAGCGCTCGATGGTGACGAGCTGCGAGGAAGACGTGTTTTCCTGATAGATCCACTGGACCTTCTGGAAGCCCGCGGTGGCGGTGCCGTAGTCGTCAATTTTCTTGGTGATGACGGCCTTCTCGAAGTTCTGCTGGGCACCCGTGACGGTCGTGCTCATCGGGGCGGCCGGAGCCTGCGCGCCGGCGGCGAAGTCCATCAGAATCTCGCCACCCCAGCCGTTGCCGAGGTCAGCAATGGCGCCGAGGTAGGCGCGGCGGATTTGAAATTGATTGGTAGCGGGCGGGTTGACGTCGCCGGCGTTTTTGTCCTTGGTGGTCAGCCAATCGTATTGGACTTGGAGCATCCCCTCGAGTTGCAGCTTTTTGACGGCGGCTTCCTTGGGGGTGACGACGACGGCGGCCTGCTTGGCAACGGCATCGGCCTCATCTTGGGTAATCACGCCTTTTTTGACCAGGAGGTCGAGCGTGGCCTTGTCCTGCGCTTGCACGGAGTAGCTGCCAAGCAAGAGGCAGCCACTGAGCACGCTGAGGACTTTCAGGGTTTTGTAGTTCATGGCATGCATTGCCCTTTTGCAAATTGCTGTTAGTTGCTCAACATCAGCGACTTATGAAAAATCTCCGCTGACTTGACGCAAAATTGATCGGCCAAACACCCACGATACCCGGGTTTGCTGGTAACGCCTACGCAACCCCCTAGCATCAGCTAGGGACACATTTACCAGAGCGATTGGGCACCCGATTCCGATAAAAAGCCCGGGAACTCGGGTTTGGAAACCAGCGCAACCACCCGCCCAAAGACCACCGCTTTGGGGGCAACAAAACCCAAGGCTAAGTTGCCGATTTCAGTTCCGTTCTTGGCAGGGCCTTCATCTGAAACGAGCCGGGCAATAGGATGCAAGGTCTGCGTCCCATTCCTATATTAGACATTCTAACCGAATTGATTAGAACGACTTAATTAACTTCCGACACGATTACATCCGATTCAGACCTGGGTCGAAAGGTGACTCACGGCATCATGCAGTTTTTTGGTCTCTGCCCGCAGGGCAGCAATTTCTTCCGACATGCTTAAGAGACCAGAATACAGGTTATATTTTTCCGGGTCTTTCTCGACTTGATGCCGAGGAGTTGGGCCAAGCCGCTGGAGATTATCTTGGAAGAATTTTGTGGAGTTGTTCATGGGATTTAGAGGATTAGGCCAAAGCTAAAGGGTAATTGGATGCCGGCCAAGCATTTGGTAGTTGTGGGGATCACATCACAGCCGAGTGCCGCGTTGGGATGCCGGAAGGCACACCCCAACGCGGCCTCTCTGCCGAGAAACTCGTCCGGGCCATTTGCAAGACTTGCCGCATTTTAGAACATGACTTGCAAGCTGGTGCGAATGGCACTGGCGTCAGCACGCGGGCCGCTAAATGGCGCACCCGCTCCCCCACCGGTATCGCGGCCCAGGAATTGGGAGTATTCATAGCCGGCAGACAGCCGGACACTTGAGCCGACGATATACCAATTCACGCCAAAGTAGGCCGCCCAGGCGTTGTCAAAGAAGGTTCCGGTGCTGTTGCCGCTGGTGGTGAGGTTTGGCGCGTCGCGCAAAATGTCGCTGATGTTGGTGCCCCGACCATTGGTGCCCAAATAGGTGTATCGCGCCACCAATTCCCATTGATCGTTTATTTTGAACGACGGGGTGATGGTCACGCCCCATGGCTGGGCAGCGCTAAAGGCCGTGCCCGCAGCATCCGCGCGGCCATTCGCCACTTTGGCAAAGAGGTATTCACCCGACAATTCAAACCGGCCGTAGTCGAGAGTAATGTATGGATTGTAGCCCCAAATCGGGTTCGACTGATTTAACGCCGATGGGGGGCCGTTGTTGCTGTTACCGTCA
>JBEKZN010000191.1:0-4319 GCA_049509815.1 Opitutales bacterium | reverse complement strand
CGAAGCAGGCAAAGGGGATTGTGGAGCATGCGGGCTATTGGTTGACGGGGGCGGTGGTGGTGCTGTTTTTGCTGGCGTTGGTGGAGGCGTTGCGACGGGTGTGGCCGGGTTGGGCGGGGCTGCGGGACCAGGTGGGGAGGGCGCACTGGCCGGGCTTGGCGGTGGGGTTGCTGGGGGCGATTTTTTTTCAGGTGCACGAGCCGCACGATTTCAAGGTGCTGTTCGACGAGCATGTGCTGGCGGCGACGGCCTTCGACATGCACATGGATCGCGAGGCGACGTACCCTTCCTATGCGTATTTTGTCAACGGACGGCTTTATCCGCTGCTGCCGAATTTGGACAAAAGGCCGCTGTTGTATCCCTTTTTGGTATCGGTGGTGCATGATTTGACCGGCTACCGGCCGGAGAATTCCTTCGTGGTTAACGGCATCCTGGGCTTCGTGCTGTTGATGCTGGTGTACGCGGCGGGAGCGGGGATGGGGGGGCCGCGTGTGGGGGTGTTTGGGCAATTATTGCTGGTGGGGCTGCCGCTTCTGGCGCAGAACGCCACGGGGGGCGGTTACGATTTGCTGAACATGACGATGCTGTGCGCGCTGTTCCTGGCGTGCTGGAACTATTGGCGGCAGCCGGAGGCCGTGGGGCTGGACTTGATGGTGCTGACGGGAGTGATGCTGGCGAACTGCCGGTATGAGTCGCTGCTGTACCTGCTGTTGCTGCCGGTGCTGGTGGTGCTAAAGTGGGTGCGGGAGCGGAAGGTGACGCTGACGTGGGTGACGGCGGCGTCGCCAATCCTGGTGATGCTGCCGCTGCTGCACAACCAGGTCTTCATGCAAGGCGGGGGCTTTTATCAAACCACCTCCGACGATTTCCTGAACATCAAGCATGTGCCGGACAACGCGTCACACGCGTTGTATTTCCTGTTTTCGCCGAACCGCGAGATCAACAATTCGGTGTTGTTGTCGGCGCTGGGGGTGGTGGCGCTGCTGCTGACGCTGGTGGGCATCCTGGCGCATTTGCCGTCGAAATTGAAGGAGCGGGGGCCGGATGTGCCGCTGCTGCTGCTGCTGGCGGGGGTGTTGAGCGGGGTGTATTTGGTTTGGAATTTGTTTTGGGGCAGATGGGACGAGCCGGTGGTGGAGCGGTTTTCGATGCCGTTGCTGCTGGCGTTCACCTGGTGCATCATGTATGCGGCGGCGGATTTAACGCGGAAGCGAAGGCTGCCCGGGGCGCTGCTGGCGGCGGTGGGGGTGTGGTCGGTGGTGTCGGCTTCGTCGGTGTCGTCGCTGGCGTTTGCGACGCACGATTCGCCCTCGTACCTGCCGTTCAGCTGGGCGCGGAATTACGTGCTGAAGAATTCGGACACGTCAACCTTGATTATCAGCCGCTCGACGCTGATGTTCACGCTGTATGGGCGGGCGAGCATTTCGGAGCCGCAGGCGAACCGCTCGCCGGAGAAGCTGGTGCGGGCGCGGGATCTGGGTTTGTACCGAGACATCTGGGCGATCCAGGATTACACGATCAACCGGAAGCTGAATGCGTGGGTGGAAACGCGGGAGAGCCGGCTGGATCAGCGGCTGGTGTTGCAGCCGATCGCGGAATTCGACTACAGCCCGGAGACGCATTTGCGCATCAGCCGGGTGGTGGGGTTTGATCCGAAGCGGCCTGCGGGCACGGTGCTACTGAAGGGCGAGCAGGACAACGAAACCAACCAGGACAAGGACTGGAGCACGAACCTGGATGCCGGCGTAAAGGGTGGCCCCAGGGTGATACTGACGCAGCGGCCGGCGGGCGAGGCGCCGGCGATTCCGACAGCCACGGAGATGCCCGACAACCTCGAGGATTTGGACAAAATGATCATGAGTGAATTGCCGCAATGACGGACTTTTGCGCCCGCCCATGAATGATGCATCGCCCGCTTCCGCCGAGCCCTCCGCGTCCGCGCAGGAATCGGCGTACGGTTTTCAGGCGGGCTTCCGCCGCCAGATGGCGCGGCTGCATGCGCGGTATATTCCGCCCGGCGAGCGGGTGCTGGAATGGGGTTGCGCGCGAGGTGACTTGCTGGCGGCGCTGCAGCCGGCCCAGGGTTTGGGACTGGATCCGGCGGCGCCGATAGTGGCGGAGGCGCGCCGGCGGCACGGCGGTGGGACTTGCGAGTTTCGAGAAGGGCGGCTGCCGGAGACGGCCATCGAAGGCACTTGGGACCACATTGTGCTGAATTATTTGCCGGGGTATTTGCACGACGTGCAGGCGGCGTTCGAGGCATTGCGGGCGCAGAGCCACGCGCGCACGCGTTTGTACATCACGTCGTTGAACCATATTTGGGTGCCGTTGCTGAAGGTGGCGGCGGCGTTTGGCTGGGTGGTGAAGCGGGATTACTGGAACTGGCTGTCGCGCGGGGATTTGGTGAATCTGCTGGAACTGGCGGGGTGGGAAGTGGTGGTGGCGCGGGGCGAGCAATGGCTGCCGTTCGAGGTGCCGCTGCTGGAGCCATTGTGCAACCGGTTCCTGGCGCGGCTGCCGGGGCTGCATCTGCTGGGGATGACGGTGTTCATCGTGGCACGGCCGCGGGTGCGGTTTGCGCAACCGGCGGAGGCGAGCCTTTCGGTGGTGGTGCCGATGCGCAACGAGGCGGGCAACGTGGCTCCGGCGCTGGCGCGCATTCCCAAGCTGGGGCGCAGCACGGAGGTGATTTTTGTCGAGGGCAACAGCCGGGACAACACGTGGGAGACGCTGGAGCAGGCGGTTGCGGCGTACAACGGACCGCTGCAACTGAAGCTGTTGCGCCAGCCGGGCAAGGGCAAGTGGGACGCGGTGCGGCACGGTTTTGCGCACGCGACAGGGGATTTGCTGGTGATCCAGGACGGGGACTTGACGGCGCCGCCGGAGGATTTGCCGAAGTTTTTCGAGGCGTTGTGCGCGGGCACGGCGGAATTCGCGAACGGCAGCCGGCTGGTGTACCCGATGCAGGACGAGGCGATGCAGTTCCTGAACATGCTGGGCAACCATTTCTTCGCCAATGCGCTGAGTTTTGTGCTGGGGCAGCCGCTGAAAGACAGTTTGTGCGGGACGAAAATGATGGCGCGGCGCGACTACGAGCGGCTGTTGAAGCGGCTGGCGGAACTGGGTGACTTCGATCCGTTCGGCGACTTCAACCTGCTGTTCGGCTCGGCCATCATGGCGCTGCGCATCCGCGACATTCCGGTGCGGTACCAGAATCGCGCGTACGGGCAGACGAACATTTCGCGGTTCAGCCACGGCTGGCTGCTGCTGAAGATGACGTTCTTCGGGCTGCGCAAAATCCGGTTTCGCTAAACGCGCGGGAAGGCGGCATTCTTTCCTCATGACCCATTTGTCCGCAGCATGGCGCCAGGTGCCGGCGACGACGCGCCGGCAAGGGCTGGTGGCGGCCGTGTGCGCCGCGCTGGTGCTACTGTGGCGGTTCGGGATTTGTCCGGCGGCAACGGCGGATGCGCTGGTGCGGTACGGGGGTTATTATCTTGAGGCGGCAACGTTTGGGCTGTTCGCGTGGTTTGCCGTGCGGGAAATGAGCCGCGCGTGGCACGGGTGGGGCGGGTTGCGGGCGCATCGCTGGGGCGTTGCGACGATCCTCGCGGCGGCGATTTTCCTGCAGGTGCACGAGCCGCATGCGTACAAGGTGCTGGACGATGAGTATGAGATCGGCGCGGTCTCGCAGAACCTGCATTTCCAGCGGCAGGCGGCGATGCCCGAGGAGATGCACGCGCTGGACGGCGTGCCCACGCTGATGGGCGGGATCGTGGACAAGCGGCCGATTGCCTATTCGTTTTTGGTGGCGACAGTGCATGACTTGACGGGCTACCGGCCAGCGAACGCGTGGATGGTCAACGGCGTGCTGGCGGCGGTGCTGCTGGCGCTGGTTTACGCGACCGGCGTAGCGTGGGGAGGGGTGCGGACGGGACTGGTGGGCGTGCTCCTGCTGGCGGGCCTGCCGCTGCTGGCGCAGAATGCGACGGGCGCGGGGTTTGATTTGCTGAACATGGTGATGCTGGCGGCGGTTTTCCTGGCGGCGGTGCATTACCTGAATGGGCGGGAGGCGCGCGGGCTGGAGTTGCTGGTGTTTGCGACGGTGGTGCTGGCGGGAGTGCGGTATGAGTCGCTCCTGTATCTGCTGGCGCTGCCGGTGTTGGTGGGGTTGCGGTGGTGGCGCGACGACGGCGCGGCGCGGCTGTCGTGGTGGGTGGCAGGGGCGCCGTTGCTACTGGTTTTGCCGCTGGCGATTCAGCAAGTGTATGAGAGCAACGACATGTTTTTCCAGACGAGCCGCGGGGACTTCCTCAACG
>JBEKZN010000190.1:0-4323 GCA_049509815.1 Opitutales bacterium | reverse complement strand
ACGAGGTCAGTTCTTAGGTAGGGCGTAGTCTCCGGACGCAGCATTGCTGCCTGATTCCCCGCTAATAAATATTCCGCCAGCGTTTGAAAGCTTTCACGTCGTCACTTGTAGGATAGTCCTGCAAGTGACGCAATTTCCACGCGGTAAGGCACGGCGCGGAAGGATTACAGTCCCATTTCGCGGCAAACTTCTTCAAACGGACGCGGTTTCACTCCCGCCGCCATCTCCGCCCTCGCCTCGGCTACGGCCTTTCGGTCCAACTCATTCTCACGAGCAGCCAATTCACGATCCACCCAGGCATAAACCTTGCGGCGTTCGCGGCTGGGTAGCTTTTGAATTCGGCTGATAATGGCTTGGGCGGTCACATACCCAAACTAGGTGTTTTAGCCCGCAAAAGCAAGCCCCACGCTCGCCCCTCACCCATTCACCGCCCGGCAAATCTCGCACGTGTGCCCGTCGCACCCGCGCGCCGTGCAATGCTCGCGCCCGTAATAAATAATCCGCAAATGCAGGTCGTGCCAGCTTTCCGGCGGAAACAGTTTTTTTAAGTCGCGCTCCACCTGCACCACGCCCGGCCCGCGTGACAGCTTCCATCGCAGCGCCAGCCGGTGAATGTGCGTGTCCACCGGAAACGCCGGCTGGCCGAACACCTGCACCATCACCACCGACGCCGTCTTGTGCCCCACGCCCGGCAGCGCCTCCAATTCCTCGAACGTCCGCGGCACGTCGCCCCCATGCCGCTCGATCAGCAGCCGCGACAATTCCCGGATGTTCTTCGCCTTCATCGGCGACAGCCCGCACGGGCGCACGATGGCGTCAATCTCCGCCACGCTCAGCGCCGCCATTTTCGCCGGCGTGTCCGCTTTCGCAAACAGCCGCGGCGTCACCTGGTTCACCCGCGCATCCGTGCATTGCGCCGAAAGCACCACCGCCACCAGCAGCGTGTAGGCGTCGCGATGCGCCAGCGGGATCGTCGGCCGCGGGTACAGCTCGCCCAGCCGGCTGGCCACGAATTCGGCGCGTTCTCCACGGGTCATGGGAATAACTTGCCCCCGGCGGCGCTCGATTGGCAAGTGGAATGACCGCCCGCACTCATGCTTATAACGACGCGCGCACGCCAACCTGCCACTTGCAACCCGCGCCAGTTTCGTCAACCCTTCCGGACGCTTACACCATGCCTGCCACCGCCACGCCTTCCCAGCCAACCGCCTCCGCCGCGGCCCCGCGTCCGCCCCTGGGTTACGACCCCGCCACCCTCCCCCGCGAACAGGCCCGCCACTACATCCCCGCCAGCGAGGCCGACCTCGCCGCCATGCTGCGCGCCGTCGGCGCCCGGCGCCTCGACGATCTTTTCTCGCATCTGCCCGCCGACATCCGCATGGCCGAGCCCCCGCCTGTGCCGGACGAACTGTCCTACGACGCCCTCCTCGACCGCCTCGCCTCCCTCGCCGCGCGCAACACCACCGCCGCGGCCTTCCTCGGCGACGGCCTGCCCGTTTACCGCGTGCCGCCCATCGTCGCCGAAGTCGCCAGCATCCGCAACCTCACCACCGCCTACACGCCTTACCAGCCCGAGCGCAGCCAGGGCACCCTGCTCACGCACTGGATTTACCAATGCCTCCTCGCTCAGCTCACCGGCTTTGAGGCCGTCAACTCCTCCCTCTACGACCGCGCCAGCGCCCTCTACGAAGCCTGCTGCTGCGCCCTGCGCCTCGCCGAAGACTCCGCCGCCGACACCGTCCTCATCGCCGGCACCCTTTTTCCCTCGGACATCGAAGTCCTCCAAACCCACGCCGCCGACACCGCCCTCCGCCTCGAAATCGTCCCCGCCGATCCCGCCACCGGCCTGCTCGACCCCGCTGCCGTGCGCGCCCGCGCCCAAGCCCTCGGCCCGCGCCTCGCCGCCATCGCCTTCCCGCAGATCAACAATCTCGGCCTCCTGGAAAACGTCGATGCTCTCACCGACTTGTGCGGCGAACTGAACACTCGCGCCATCGCCGTTGTGGACCCAATTCTCTTCGCCACCGGCGGCCTCAAGCCGCCCGCTGACTGGGGCACCAAAGGCCACGGCGCCGACTTGCTCGTCGGCGAGGGTCAGCATCTCGCCATCGGCCCCAATTTCGGCGGGCCCGGCCTCGGCGTCTTCGCCGTGCGCCACAACGCCACCGTCAAAAACGACGTCCGCGCCACCCCCGGCCGCTTCGTCGGCAAGGCCCGCGACCTCGCTGGCCGCGAGTGCTGCGTGATGGTCCTCTCCACCCGCGAGCAGCACATCCGCAAGGAAAAGGCCACGTCCAACATCTGCTCCAACCAGGCCTTCCTCGCCACCCTCGCCGGCGCTGCCCTCCTCGCCCGCGGCGACGACGGCCTCTCCGCCGCCGTCCGCACCGGCCGCGAGCTCGCCCTTGCCGCCGTCGCCAAACTCGAGCGCCCCGGCGTTGCCCTTGCCTTCGCCGCGCCTTTTTTCAACGAGCCCACGTTCGCGCTCGACCGCCCCGTCGCCCCGCTGTTGGAAAAAGCCCGCCGCGTCGGCCTGCACCTCGGCGTGGATGTCTCCGCCCGCCTGCCGGGTAGCCGCCACTTGCTCAAGCTCTCCTTCACCGACGCCCAAAGCAAAGCCGACCTCGCCAAACTCGCCGCCTTCTTCGACGCCGAATTCGGCCCGCGCCCAGCCCATTCCGCGGCCGCAGTCATCCCGCCACTGCCCGCGAGCGCCCTGCGCGCCGCTCCCGCCGGCCTGCCCCATTTCGCGCACGAAGAACTGGTCGCGTACTACCGCCGCCTCGGCGAGCTCAACGTCAGCCCCGACGATGCCTGCTACCCGCTCGGTTCCTGCACGATGAAATACAACCCCTACGTCAACGACTGGGCCGCCAATCTCCCGGGCTTTGTCAACGCCCATCCCCAGGCTCCCATCGACGACGTGCAGGGCTGCCTCGAAGTCCTCTATGAAATTCAGGAATGGTTCAAGGGCATCACCGGTCTCGCCGCCGTCACCACCCAGCCTCTCGCCGGCGCGCAAGGCGAACTGGTGGGCCTGAAAATGTTTCAGGCTTATCACCGTTCCCGCGGCGAAAGTCATCGCAACGTCCTGCTCATCCCCAAGACCGCCCACGGCACCAATTTCGCCACCGCCGCCATGGCCGGTTTCGCTCCGCGCGAGGAAAACGGCCAGCCCGCCGGCATTGTCCTCCTCGAAGGCGCCCCCGATGGCCGCATTGACCTCGCCGACCTCGAAGCCAAAGTCGCCCGCTTCGGCCCGCGCCTCGCCGGCGTCATGATTACCAACCCCAACACCTGCGGCCTCTTCGAAACCGAATTCAAGCGCGTCGCCGACGATGTCCACGCCGCCGGCGGCCTCGTTTACATGGACGGTGCCAACATGAACGCCATCGCCGGCTGGGTCAACCTCGCCAGCCTCGGCGTGGACGCCGTCCACAACAACCTCCACAAAACCTGGACCATCCCCCACGGCGGCGGCGGCCCGGGCGACGCCATTGTCGCCGTCAGCCACCGGCTCAAGGACTTCCTCCCCGGCCACCAAATCGAAAAGCGCGATGGCCGCTTCGTCCCGGTCAAAACCCCGCAAAGTATCGGCTCCTTCCACCGCCACTGGGGCAATTTCGCGCATAAAGTCCGCGCCTACGCCTACCTCTTGCGCCTCGGTCGCGAGGGTGTGCGGCGCGTCTCGGCCGTGGCCGTGCTCGCCTCGCGCTACCTCCACGCCCGCCTCGGCCGCGAATATGCCAACCTCCCCGCCGGCGCATCCGCCCAGCCGCGCATGCACGAATTCATCCTCACCCTGAAGCCCGACGACTTCGCGCGCCTCGAGCAAGCCGGCGTCCCCCGCGCCGCCGCCATCCCGCGCGTCGGCAAGCTCTTCCTCGACTTCGGCTTTCACGCCCCCACCGTCGCCTGGCCCGAAGCCTTCGGCCTGATGATCGAACCCACCGAAAGCTACACCCTGGCCGAACTCGACCGCTTTGCCGACGCCGTGCTCGCCATCCTGCGCCTCGTGCGCGAACATCCCGCCATCCTGCGCGGCGCCCCCTACTTCACCCCCGTGGACCGCGTGGACGACGTCTCCGCCAACCGCACCCTCATCCTCAGCGAGCCCTTGCGCGCCCTCCCGCCCGTGCACCCCAATCGCCTCGCCCCGCGCGACCTCGCCGCCCTGCCCATCCCGGAAATCGCCGCCCGCGTGGCCCAAGCCGCCGCCGTCGCAACAGCTTGAGGTTGAATCGTCTTGCCTGCCGCTCCATAGACCACTCGAATAAGTCCGCGCCCCCGCCCCGGGGAAGCGCCCCATGGCCAACTATTACA
>JBEKZN010000019.1:0-11102 GCA_049509815.1 Opitutales bacterium | reverse complement strand
CCTCCTCCAGCTCATCCATATTTACTGCGGAGGCCTGCCCTTCATGGCCGAAGTCATCCGCCAAACCCGCATCGCCCTGCGCGACACCGACCTGCTCGTCGGCTCATACTTTTATCCCCACTTCCGGGCCATCGCCGAAAAAGCCGGCGTCCCCTTCGCCACCTTCGCCTTCTGCCACAACCTCACGCCCACCGACCTGCATCCCCCTGCCGGGCTCCCGCACCTGCGCGGCCTGCCCTCCGCCCTCCGCCGCCCCTACTGCCGCGTCTCCTGGAAAATCTCCAACCAAATCGTGGACTTCGCCCTCAACAGCATCTGCCGCTCCCTCTTCCGTGAACACGGCCTGCCGCCCATGCGCGGTTTCCTCCTCGAGCCCGCCGAACTCGAGCTCGTCGCCGTCGCCAAAGTCTTTGCCGAAAACTGGCGCCCCGGCCCGCGCTTCCAATTCACCGGCTACCTCCGCTGGCAATCCCCGCCCAACCCCCGCCTCGAGCAGGAGCTGCTCGAATTCTGTGCCGGCGAACCCGTCCCTGTTCTCACTTTCGGCAGCGTCACCTTCGATGACGTCCACGTCATCATGGACCGCTTCCTGCGCCACTGGCCCGCCGGCCGCAAAATCATCATCCAAAGCGGCTGGGCCGGCCTCTCGGTGGACGTCGCGCACCCGCATATCAAAATCATCGGCTCGGTGTCGCACGACCAGTTGTTCCGCCACGCCTCGTGCGTCATCCACCACGGCGGCGCCGGCACCACCGCCTCCGTCCTCTTCGCCGGCAAACCCCACATCATCATCCCCCACATCGCCGACCAGTTCTTCTGGGGCGCGGAAATCAAGCGCCTCCGCGTCGGCCTCGTGCTCAACAAAAAAGTCTGGCCCGAAAAACTTCCCGCCAAGCTCGCCAAAATCGAAGCCAAGAAAAAAATTCGCCGCCGCGCCGCCGAACTCGGCGCCCGCATCCGCGCTGAAGAGGGCCCCGCCACCGCCGTGCGCCTCCTCGAGGAATTCGTTGCCCGCCAGCCCGCTCGTTCCGTCCCTGAGCCCGTGGCGGCCATGGATTAACTTGCCCCATCCCCAAACGCCATCTGCCCCATCTTCGTTTCTGGCTTTCAGACTCGAATCCCTGAGTTTTCCCACGCTTCACTGTTTTCCTTGAAGATAAAATTCTGCCATTTTCTTATTGCCAAAGAACGTTAACCGCCCATTATCTTCGCCATGTCATCCGATTTTCCCGCCCTTGCCGAGGTAGCGGACGAGGCTTCCACCACTCTCCCTGCATCCGCCCCGCCGATGTACGACTTCGGCGTGCTGCGCGAGTTGCGTAAAAACGCCGGCCTCACCCTTGAAGCCGTCGGCGAGCGCGCCGGCGTTTCCATTGCGGTCATTTCCAAGCTCGAGCGCAACCAGTCCTCCGCCGAACTCGAAACCCTTTACCGCCTGGGCAGCGTCTTCGGCATGACGGCCGCCGATCTCCTCGGCCTCGCCGAATCCCGCCTAGCACACAAGCTCCAGTCACGCTCCTACCAATCCTCCGGCTTCAAGTTCCAGACCGTCGCCTACGGCAACATCGCCGCCTTCATCGCCGAAGCCCCCGCCGGCGCCCGCGTCTCCAAGCCCGAAATCCATTCCGACGAATACGAACTGTGCTGGGTCCTCAAAGGTGAAATCGAGCTGGCTCTGCCTCACGGCAAAACCACCCTCGCCGACGGCGAAGCCGTCCAGTTCGACGCCGTCCAGCCGCACACCTACCACGCCCTGCGCGATTCCCGCCTGCTCATCCTCCACCTGCGCAAGCACAACCGCTTCTAATTTCACCCCATGAAAACTGCCGACGTCATTGCCCGCCTCGCGCAACTGCGCCTGGTCCCCGTCATCACCCTCGAAAACGCCGCCGACGCCCGCCCGCTTGCCGAAGCCCTCCTCGCCGGCGGCCTGCCCTGCGCCGAGGTCACTTTCCGCACCGCCGCCGCGCTCGAAGCCATCGGTATCATGGCCCAGGTCCCCGGCCTCCTCGTCGGCGCCGGCACCGTCCTCAAGCCCGAGCAGGCCCAGGCCGCGGCCGACGCCGGCGCCCAGTTCATCGTCACCCCCGGCTTCAACCCGCGCGTCGTCAGCTACTGCGTCAGCCACGGCATCCCCATCACGCCGGGCGTCAGCAACCCCACCCTCATCGAAATGGCGCTCGAACACGGCCTTGACGTCGTCAAATTCTTCCCCGCCGAAGCCTCCGGCGGCCTGCCCTACCTCAAGGCCATCGCCGCCCCCTACGGCGCGATGCGCTACATCCCCACCGGCGGCATCGAGCCGTCCAACCTGCGCGACTACCTCGCCTTCCCCAAAATCGTCGCCTGCGGCGGCTCCTGGATGGTCAAGCCCGAGCTGCTCAAGGCCCGCGACTGGGCGAAAATCACCGCCCTCGCCGCCGACGCCGTCGCGCTGGCCCAGTCTGCCAAAAAATAGTATCCCCTATTATCCGCTCCCATGATCAAGATTGACCCCGCCCTGGCGCCGGCCAACCTGCGCCCCGCGCTCGAGCGCTTCTGGAAGCTTTCCGGCGAAAAAATCCGGCTGATCGAAAAGCACGTCGATCCGGCCAAAGGCGCGCCCGTCTTCACCGTGAACGGCGCCTACACCTCGCGCGGCTGGACGGAGTGGACGCAGGGCTTCCAATACGGCTCGGCCATCCTCCAGTTCGACGCCACCGGCGCGAAGGATTTCCTGCGCAGCGGCCGCGCCAACACCGTGTCCCGCATGGCCCCGCACGTCTCGCATACCGGCGTCCACGACCACGGCTTCAACAACGTTTCCACCTACGGCAACCTCCGCCGCCTCATGCGCGAAAAGCGGATTCCGCACAACGAGTGGGAGCTGAATTTTTACGAGCTCGCGCTCAAAGTCTCCGGTGCCGTGCAGGCCGCCCGCTGGACCAGGCACGCCCGCGGCGGCTTCATCCACTCCTTCAACGGCCCGCACTCGCTCTTCGTGGACACCGTGCGCTCCTGCCGCGCGCTCCTGCTCAGCCACGCCCTCGGCCACAGCCTCAGCGGCGAAGGCGACCGCCGCTTCAATCTCCTCGAGCGCGCCCTCACCCACCTCCGCTCCACCGCCGAGTTCTCCGTTTACTACGGCGAGGGCCGCGACATCTACGACGTCCGCGGTCGCACCGCCCACGAATGTGTCTTCAACGTCACCGACGGCGCCTTCCGCTGCCCCAACTCGCAGCAGGGCTACACCGGCTTCTCCACCTGGACGCGCGGCCTCGCCTGGGCCATCCTTGGCTTCGCGGAGGAACTCGAGTTCCTCGCCACCATCCCCGACGCCGAACTCAAGCCCCTCGGCGGACGCCGCGAAATCGAAGCACTCCTCCTCAAGGCCGCCACCGCGACCAGCGATTTCTACATCGCCAACACCCCGACCGACGGCGTGCCCTATTGGGACACCGGCGCTCCGGGCCTCGCCAAAATGGGCGACTACCTCGACCGCCCCGCCGACCCCTTCAACGATCACGAGCCGGTGGACAGCTCCGCCGCGGCCATCGCTGCGCAAGGCCTCCTGCGCCTCGGCCGCTACTTTTGCGCTCGCGATAAAAAAGCCCCCGCCGTGCGCTACTGGCAGGCCGGCCTCACCGTCTTCCGCACCCTGCTCGAAGAGCCCTACCTCAGCACCGGCAAAAACCACCAGGGCCTCCTGCTCCACGTCATCTACCACCGCCCCAACGGCTGGGACCACGTCCCGCCCGGCGCAAAAATCCCCCGCGGCGAATCCGCCATGTGGGGCGACTACCATGTCCGCGAATGCGCGCTCTACCTCCAGCGCATTATCGAAAACGGACCCTATTACACGTTCTTCGCCTAATCTTTCTTCCTATGCCCGCCGCGCCCCTCACCGACTTCTCGCGCCTCGCCATCCATACGATCACGACCAAACCGTGGTCCCTCGAACAGGCGTGCGACCACTACGTGCGCGCAGGCGTCTCCGGCATCACCGTCTGGCGCGAGGCCCTCGAAGGCCGCGATCCCGCCGCGGCCGGCCACCGTCTGACCGATGCCGGCCTCGCCGTCGTCTCCCTCGCGCGGGGTGGATTTTTTCCCGCGCGCGATGCCGCCGGCCGCCAGCAGGCTATTGACGAAAACCGCCGCTGCCTCGATCAGGCCGCCGCTCTGGGCGCGCCGGTGGTCGTTCTCGTCTGCGGCGCGGTGCCCGGCCAGCCCCTCGCTGAGTCGCGCCGCCAAATCGCCGAAGGCATCGCCGCTGTGCTCCCGCACGCCCGCAGCGTGGGCGTCAAACTCGCCATCGAACCGATTCATCCGATGTACGCCGACGTCCGCTCCGCCGTCAACACCCTCAAGCAGGCCAACGACCTCGCCGCGCAGTTCGACCACTTCGTCGGCGTCGCCGTGGACACCTTCCACACTTGGTGGGACGACCAGCTCGAAACCGAAATCGCCCGCTCCGGCCTCCTCGGCAAGCTCTTCGCCTTTCACGTCTCCGACTGGCGCACGCCCATGGTGGACCTGCTTAACGACCGCGGCCTCATGGGCGAGGGCTGCATCCCCATTCGCCAGATCCGCGGCTGGGTCGAGGACGCCGGCTTCCGCGGCTTCAACGAGGTCGAAATCTTCTCCACCCGCTATTGGGCCGGCGACCAGCCTGCCTTCCTCGAAAAAATCCGCGCCGCCTACCTCGCCCACACTTAATCACCCACTTTATAAACCTATGAGCCAAAACCTCAAAATCCACCGCGTCGGCGTCATCATGAACGGCGTCACCGGCCGCATGGGCACCAACCAGCACCTGCTGCGTTCCATCTCCGCCATCATCAAGCAGGGCGGCGTGCGCGTCAGCCCCACCGAGGTCATCCTGCCCGACCCGCTCCTCGTCGGCCGCAACCCGGTCAAGCTCCAGAAGCTCACCCAAATCTCCGAGGCCAAAAAATTCACCACCAACCTCGACGAGGCCCTCGCCAACCCCGATTACTCCGTCTACTTCGACGCCCAGGGCACCCTCCAGCGCGCCGCTGCCGTGAAAAAGGCCGCCGCCGCCGGCAAGCACGTCTATTGCGAAAAACCCACCGCCGTCACCACCGCCGAGGCGCTCGAGCTGCACCGCGTTTGCAAAAAAGCCGGCGTTAAAAGCGGCGTCGTGCAGGACAAGCTCTGGCTCCCCGGCCTCGTCAAGCTGCGCCGCCTCATTGACACCGGCTTCTTCGGCAAAATCCTCTCCGTGCGCGGCGAATTCGGCTACTGGGTCTTTGAGGGCCACACCGTGCCCGCGCAGCGCCCGTCCTGGAATTACCGCAAGGAGGACGGCGGCGGCATCATCATCGACATGCTCTGCCACTGGCGCTACGTCGTGGACAACCTCTTCGGCCCCATCCGCGCCGTCTCCTGCCTCGGCGCCACTCACATCCCCGAGCGCATTGACGAATCTGGCAAACCCTACAAGTGCACCACGGACGATGCCGCCTACGCCACCTTCGAACTCGAAAACGGCGTGGTCTGCCAGTTCAACAGCTCCTGGTGCGTGCGCGTCCGCCGCGACGACCTCCTCACCGTCCAGGTGGACGGCACCAAGGGTAGCGCCGTCGCCGGCCTGCGCAAATGCTGGACCCAGCACTACGGCAACACCCCCCGCCCCGTCTGGAATCCCGATATCGACTCGCCCATCAACTTCCTCGGCGGCTGGAGTGAAGCCCCCGACCAGGAGGAATACGACAACGCCTTCAAGGCCCAGTGGGAACTCTTCCTCAAGCACGTCGTGCTCGGCACGCCGTTCCCGTGGACCCTCCTCGAAGGCGCGAAGGGCGTTCAACTCGCCGAGCTCGGCCTCCAATCCTGGAAAAAACGCGCGTGGCTGAAAATCCCCGCCCTGAAATAACCGCGACCCTTCTGCTTTTCCTTTTAACCTTTCACGCTTCACCTTTCACCAGTCGTCACATGAAACGCGTCGCGCTCATCACCGGTGGCAGCCGCGGCATCGGCTTCGGCTGCGCCGAGCACCTCGCCCACGCCGGCTTTGACCTCGCCATCAACGGCGTGCGCGAAGAATCCCAGGCCGCCCCGGCCCTCGCCGCCCTGCGCGCCCTCGGCGCGGACGTCGTCTATTGCCGCGGCGATGTCGGCCTCGCCGCCGAGCGCGCCGCCGTCCTCGCCAAGGTGAAAGCGCATTTCGGCCGCCTGCACGTCCTCGTCAACAACGCCGGCGTCGCCCCCAAGATCCGCCACGACTTGCTTGAAACCACCGAGGAAAGCTGGGACCACGTCCTCGGCGCCAACCTCAAGGGTGCCTTCTTCCTCGCCCAGGCCGCCGCCCGCTGGCTCGTTGAACAAAAAAAAGCCGACCCCGCCGGCTTCCGCGGCTGCCTCATCAACATCAACTCCATCTCCGCCACCGTCGTCTCCGTCAACCGCGGCGAATACTGCGTCTCGAAGGCCGGCCTCGCCATGGTCACCTCGCTCTTCGCCGCCCGCCTCGGCGAGTTCGACCTCCCCGTTTACGAAATCCGCCCCGGCGTCATCAAAACCGACATGACCGCCGGTGTCATCGCCAAGTACGACAAACTTATCGGTGAGGGCCTCGCCATCTCCCGCCGCTGGGGCTTCCCCGAGGACGTTGGCCGCGCCGCCGCCGCCCTCGCCCGCGGCGACTTCCCCTACTCCACCGGCCAGGTCATCATGGTGGACGGCGGGCTTATCATCCCGCGATTGTAAGATCCGGTCCTCCGCTTCGAGCGGTGCTGGCACATAAAATCGCTGCCGGCCGATTCGCCAGGGCAAATCTTTCCCTTGCCCATACCCCGTCATTTCCCCAACATGCCCCTTCCCCTTTTCCCCGATGGAAATCATCCGCACGCACAGCCCCGAGGGCTTTAAGCACCTCGACACCGCCGCCCTTCGGCACGACTTCCTCGTCGCCGGGCTTTTCATCCCCGGCCAGATCGAACTGCGCTATTGGGAGGTTGACCGCACCATCGTCGGCGCCGCCGTCCCGCTCGACCAGCCTCTCGAGCTCGTCGCCACCAAGGAACTTCTCGCCGCCACTTACTTCTGCGAGCGCCGCGAAGTCGGCATCGTCAACCTCGGCGGCCCCGGCGCCGTGGAAACCGACGGCACCCGCCACGCCCTCGCCAAGCACGACGCCCTCTACATCGGCCGCGGCACCAAGACCGTCAAATTCACCTCCAACAAACCCGCGAAACCCGCGCGATTTTACATCGTCAGCTACCCCGCTCACACCGCTTACCCCACCAAGCGCGTGAAATTCGCCCAGGCCCAGGTCCTCGAGCTCGGCGCCCAGGAAACCGCCAACCGCCGCAAACTCTGCAAGCTCCTCGTCCCCGGCCTCGTCGAATCCTGCCAGCTCGTCCTCGGCATCACCATCATGCAGCCCGGCAGCGTCTGGAATTCCATGCCCTGCCACACTCACGAGCGCCGCTCGGAGGTGTACCTCTATTTCGATGTGCCGCCCAAGGCCGCCGTCTTTCACTTTCTCGGCCGGCCCACCGCCGAAACTCGCCACCTCGTCGTGCACAATGGCGAAGCCGCGCTTTCCCCGAGTTGGTCCACCCACTTTGGCACCGGCACCATGGCCTACAGCTTCGTCTGGGCCATGGGCGGCGAAAACCAGGAATTCACCGACATGGACGCCGTCGCCGTGGAGGATCTTCGATGAGCCGCCCCGTGCTCGACACCTTCCGCCTCGATGGCCGCGTCGCCATCGTCACCGGCGCCTCCCGCGGCCTCGGCGCCGCCATGGCCTCCGCCCTCGCCGAAGCCGGCGCCAAAGTCGCCCTCACCGCTACCAGGGAACCCTCCGCCACCGCCGCCCACATCCGCGCCCACGGCGGCACCTGCGCTGCCTTCGCCGCCAACCTCAGCGACCGCGCCGCGCCGGGCAAACTCCTTCACGCCGTCGTCAAGGAACTCGGCGAGCCCGACATCCTCGTCAACAACGCCGGCATCATCCGCCGCGCCAACTTTCTCGAACATTCCGACGAGGACTTCGACGCCGTCATCGAGGTCAACCTGCGCTCCGTATTTGTCCTCAGCCGCGACTTCGCCAAGCGCCTCGCCGCCCGCAAGGCCCCCGGCCGCATCATCAACATCGCCTCGATGCTCTCCTACCAGGGCGGCATCCGCGTCCCCGGCTACACCGCCGCCAAAAGCGCCCTCGCCGGCCTCACCAAGGCCATGGCCAACGAACTCGCCCCCCTCGGCATCAACGTCAACGCCATCGCCCCAGGCTACATGGCCACCGACAACACCGCCGCCCTCCGCGCCGACCCCGTGCGCAACAAATCCATCCTCGAGCGCATCCCCGCCGCCCGCTGGGGCGAGCCCGACGACCTCAAGGGCGCCGTCGTCTTCCTCGCCTCCGACGCCGCCGCCTACGTGCACGCGACCATTCTCCCGGTGGACGGCGGCTGGCTCTCCCGCTGAGTTTTTTAAAAATACCCCGCGTCAGTCTCACCCCGTCCCTCGCCTAAACTCCCGGGTCCATCACCCCGGCGCCGGTTTCCCCATCTTCATTCGCGTATGAAAATCGCTTCCGTCGTCAGCCTTGGCACGCTCCTTCTTCTGGCCGGTGCCGGCCTGCTCCGCGCCGCGGACGCCCCACCGGCGCAGTTCAACGGTTCCACTCCCCTCCAGTGGTCCGAACGCATGGCCCAATCCCAAATCGCCCGCCTCGGCAGCCCACCCAAGCCCCGCTGGGACTACACCACCGGCCTCTTCGCCCTGTCCCTCATCAAACTAAGCGAGCAAACCGGCAACACCACCTACCGTGATTTCGGTGAACAGCTCATCGCCCCCAATATCACTGCCGACGGCAACATCACCGGCTACAAGCCCGCCGATTACACCCTCGACTCCATCAACCCCGGCAAAGTCGTCCTCGAGCTTTACGAGCGCACCCACGACCCTCGTTACCAAAAAGCTGCCGCCCTCCTGCGCCAGCAGCTCGCCACCCAGCCGCGCACCAGCGATGGCGGCTTCTGGCACAAACAGATTTACCCCCACCAAATGTGGCTCGACGGCCTCTACATGGCCTCGCCGTTCTACGCCCAGTACGGTCAAATCTTCAACGAGCCCGCCGACTTCGACGACGTCGTCAAACAAATCACCCTCATCGATTCCCACACCTACGACCCCAAGACCGGCCTATTCTACCACGGCTGGGACGAAAGCCGCACCCAAAATTGGGCCGACCCCCAGACCGGCCACTCTCCCAGCTTTTGGGGCCGCGCCATCGGCTGGTACGCGATGACCCTCGTGGACGTCCTCGACTTCCTCCCCGCCTACCATCCTGGCCGTGTCAAAATCCTCGACATCCTCAACCGTCTCGCCGCCGGCCTCGCCCGCTACCAGGACCAAGCCTCCGGCCTATGGTGGCAGGTCGTGGACCAGGGCGGCCGCGAGGGCAACTACCTCGAAGCCTCGGCCTCCAGCATGTTCGTGGACGCCCTCGCCAAAGCCGTCAACCATGGCTACCTCCCGCACGACCTTTACCAACCCGTCATCCTCAAGGGCTACGCCGGCCTCATCAACACGCTCGTCAAAGTTGACCCCCAGGGCCAGGTCAGCCTCACCCAGATTTGCGAAACCGCCGGCCTCAGCAATGGCCGCGACGGCTCCTACGCCTACTACCTCCGCGAAAAAATCGTCGCCAACGACGCCAAGGGCGTCGGCCCCTTCATCCTCGCCGGTATCGAAGTCAACAACCTGCTCGCCTCGTCCACCCCGGCTCCTTCGGCTCCTGCCGACACCTCGGCCTCTCCAAATATTATCCCCGGCCCCAATGCCCCCATCCCGCCCGCTCCGCCCGCCAGTTGGGACGACGTCCCCGCCATTCTCGCCCGCATCCACGCGCCGACTTTCCCCGACCGCGATTTCCTCATCACCGATTACGGCGCCGTTGCCGGAGGCGACACCGACTGCACCGACGCTATCGCCAAGGCCATCGCTGCGTGCAATGCCGCCGGCGGCGGACACGTCATTGTGCCCGACGGCGTCTTCCTCACCGGCGCCGTCCACCTGCTCAGCAACGTCGATCTGCACCTCGCCGATAACGCCACCCTCAAATTCTCCCCCGATCCGAATAAATACCTGCCCATCGTCTTCACCCGCTTCGAGAGCACCGAGTGCATGAACTACTCGCCGCTCATCTTTGCCTACAAGCAGCAAAACATCGCCGTCACCGGCAACGGCACCCTCGACGGCTCCGGCAACAACACCACCTGGTGGGTCTGGGCGCACCACTCCGGCAGCGACTCCAAGACCCTCGTCTCCGCCAGCGACCGCGGCGTTCCCCCCGAACAGCGCATCTTCGGCCCCGGCCACTTCCTGCGCCCCAATTTCATCGTCGCCAACCGCTGCCAGAACGTCCTCATCGCCAACGTCACCATCCACAATTCCCCCATGTGGGAAATCAACCCCGTCCTCTCCACCAACATCATCGTCCGCGGTGTCAACATCTCCAGCCTCGGCCCCAACAACGACGGCTGCGACCCCGAGTCCTCCAAGGACATCCTCATCGAAAACTGCACCTTCCAAACTGGCGACGACTGCATCGCCATCAAGTCCGGCCGCAATGACGACGGCCGCCGCGTCGGCGTCGCCTCCGAAAACATCATCGTGCGCAACTGCCACATGCTCGACGGCCACGGCGGCGTCGTCATCGGCAGCGAAATCAGCGGCAACTGCCGCAATGTCTTTGCCGAAAACTGCCAGATGGACAGCCCCAACCTCAATTGCGTCCTGCGCTTCAAAAGCAATGCCGTGCGCGGCGGCATCCTCGAAAACGTTTTCATGCGCAACATCCAGGTCGGCAAGGTCGCCAAGGCCGCCCTCCTCATCGAGTTCAACTACCAGGAGGGCGCCAACGGCCCCTACCGCCCGGTCCTGCGCAATATCACCATGGACCACATCACCGGCCAGCAAATCCCCCGTGTCGTCGAGCTCGACAGCATCCCCGCCGCCATCGTCCAGAACATCCTCATTGAAAACTCCAGCTTCAGCGGCCTGAAGTCTCCCGAACCGCTCGTCAACACCGACGCCATCACTTACCAAAACGTCACCATCCAATCCGATCGGAAACCCAAAAAGGA
>JBEKZN010000189.1:0-4335 GCA_049509815.1 Opitutales bacterium | reverse complement strand
ATTTTGTCGCAGATCAAGGACGCGGTGGTGTGCACGGACGTGGAGGGACAGGTGCTGTATTGGAACGAAGCGGCGGAACGGCTGTTCGGGTGGAAGCGGGAGGAGATGATGGGGCAGTCCATATTGCGGCGGTTTCCCTCGGAGGCACGGTCACAGGTGATGGAAATTCGGGAGCGGATCATGCGGGGGGAACTGAGCGAGGGAATGGAATGGGAAGACTACCACAAGGACGGTTCGCGGCGGTGGGTGCACTGGCATTCGTATCCGATCCGGGATGCCGCGGGCCAGGTGAGCGGGATTGTGACCTTGGCGACGGATATTTCGGAGCGGCGGCAGGTGATGCAGGAACTGGTGCGGGCGAAGGAGGCGGCAGAGGAGGCGGCGCGGGCGAAATCGCAGTTTCTGGCGGTGCTGAGCCATGAGATTCGCACGCCGCTGAATCCGATCATCGGGGCGGCGCAGCTTTTGCTGGACCAGGAATGCGTGGCGGAGCAGCGGGAGTTGGTGGAGACGATCAACAACGCGGGCGAGCACCTGCTGACGCTGCTCAACGACATGCTGGACCTGGCGAAGGTGGAGGCCGGGCGGATGGAGCTGGCACTGGCGCCGTGCAACATGCCGGACCTGTTGCGCGGGGTGCTGGACATCAAGCGGAACGATGCGCGGCGCAAGGGATTGACGTTGAGCGGGGAATTTGACCGGAAACTGGCGTATTCGTACATGACGGACGAGCCGCGGCTGCGGCAGATTCTGCTGAATTTGGTGGGCAATGCGGTGAAATTCACGCAGGAGGGGGGAGTCGTGGCGAAAGTGGAGCGGGTGGAGCGCGATGGGACGTGGGACCGGCTGCGGTTCAGCGTGCAGGACTCGGGGATCGGGATGCGGGCGGAGCACATGCGGCGGCTGTTCGAGCCGTTTTACCAAGTGGACAGCTCATCCACGCGGCGTTACGAGGGGGCAGGCCTGGGACTGGCGATCTGCCGGCGGCTGGTGGAGATGATGAAGGGGCAAATCGGGGTGGAGAGCCAATTGGGCGAAGGCTCGACTTTTTGGTTCATGGTGGATCTGGAGCGCGGGCCGGGAGAGTCAGGGCAGATGGAGCGGGTAAACACGGCGTCGCCCTTTCCGGGGCGGAAGCGAGTGCTGCTGGTGGAGGACGATGTTTTGAACCGGGGCGTGCTGGTGGCGATGCTGCAGCGTTCGGATTGCACGGTGCTGGTGGCGCAGACGGCGCGGGCCGCGCTGGAGATGTTCAAGCCCGGGGCGTTCGACGTGGTATTGATGGATTTGCGACTGCCGGATTTGGACGGGTGCGAGACGGCAAAGTTGTTTCGCATCCGGGAGCGGGAGGCGGGAGCGGCGCCGGTGCCGATCATCGCGCAGACGGCCAATGCGTCGGCGCGGGACATCGAGGCGGCGAAGGAGGCGGGGATGAACGATTTTCTGGCGAAGCCGATCCGGCGGCAGCGGCTGATCGCGACGCTGAAGCGTCACACGGCGATGCTGGACAAAGCGGACGAGTCGGCGGTGAAGGAGTGAGTGGCGAGGGAGGGGAAAGCGTGCTCAGGGTTGGGAAGAGCTGCGGACAAAAACGACACCGTGGGGTGGGACGGGGGCGGTGAAGGTTTGACTGAAGACGCCGAGGTCGCGATGGTTCCAGACGTCGCGGAGGGTTTGGTTGCCGGAGAGCTGGGCGTCGGGGAAATTGAGGGTGAGGTTGGCGGGGGTGTTGGTGCGGTTGAAGAGGCCGATGGCTTTGGCGCCGTCGTGAAGGGTTTTGACCCAAATTTCGAGGCCGTCTTTTTGGGAAACACGCTGGGCGGGGGAGCAGAGGGGATCCTGGTCGATGCGGAGGACTTCGTCGTTGGTGAGGAGGGTGTTGGTGGCGTCGTCGGTGTCGGGGAGGTTGAGGCCGAGCATGAGGGGTGAGGATTCGAGGGACCAGAGGCTGAGGAGGGTGAGTTGTTCGTCGGGAGTGAAATGGGTGAGGTGGTCGCGGCCGCCCATGGCGGATTTAATGGCGATGCGGCCAAAGGGGATCATGTCGCCGTCGGGGTAATGGCCCGGGCCAGTGGCGTTGGCGACGGACCATTGGGCGAAGAGGTCGAACTGGTGGTCGAGTTTTTTCCACTGGTCCCAGAAGTCGCCGGAGATGCGCCATTGGTTGGCGTTCATTTTGAGTTGGGCGGCGTATTGGAGCTGGGTAGGGCCGGGCGAGGTGCTGAAGATGATGGGGCGGCCGGATTGATCAAGGGCGTGGCGGATCATGAGGACTTCGTCGGCGTGGTAAGGGACGGAGAGGTCGTCCACTTTGACGAAGTCGAGGCCCCAGGAGGCGAGGAGCTTGAATTCGGCGTTGTACCAGGCCTGGCCGGCGGGGTTGTTGCGGACGCCGAACATATCGGGGCACCAGGGGCATTTGTCGGCGGGGTCGGCGGCGTCGGCGGCGGTGAAATTGGAGCCGGCAATGGGGGTGTTGGCGAGGACGGCCTGGCGGGGAATGCCGCGCATGAGGTGGAGGCCGAACTTGAGGCCGAGGGCGTGGATTTTGTCGTCGAGGGGCTTGAAGCCGGCGCCGTCGGCGGTGGTGGGGAAGCGGTTGGGCGCGGGGAGGAGGCGGCCGGAGGCATCGGCGGTGAGGACGGCGCCGGTGCGGGTGCGGTTGAGGAGGCGGTCGTTACCGGTGGGCTGGGGGTCGTACCAGCGGAAATCAATGACGATTATATTCCATCCGTGGGACAGGAGGTGGTCGTGCATGTACTGGGCGTTGGCGAGGACCTGGTCCTCGGTGACGGTGTCGCCCCAGGCGTCGTAACTGTTCCAGCCCATGGGCGGGGTGGGAGCCCAGGACCAGAAGGCCGGAGGGGTGGCGGGGGCGGCGCCAGGGGCGGTGGTGTTTTGGGCGGAGGCAAGTGAGGCCGAGGCGAGGAGGAGACCGAGCGGGAGAAGGAGGAGGGTGGGGTGGTATTTCATGGGAGGTGGAGTGGTTGATTAGGGTGAGACCTGGCCGTACATTTTGATTTCGGCAATGGCGGCGGGTTGATTGGGAGGCAGTGCGATGAAGGTGAGGCGCAGGTTGTGGAGGTGGGAGTTGGGCGCGAGAATGTCGGTGCGGGTTTGATCGGTGGCGGTGGATTGGGTGTCGTCGGCGAGGACGGTCCAGGTGGAACCGTCGGAGGAGCCTTCGATTTTGTAGCGGTAGTTGCCGGGGGCGGGGAAGGTGGTGTGCACGGAGGTCAGGGAGTAGAAGTTTTCGAGATCGGTTTGCCACCAGGCGCCGGGCTGGTTGTCGGCGGCCTGCCACGCGGTGGAGGTGTTGCCGTCGATAGCGAGTCCGGCGGTGTGACCGGGGGTTTCGGAGCTGGCAGAGGCGGGGTGATTTAAGGCAATGTTTTGGTCGGCAGGCGAGGAAGCGGCATTTTTGCGGGTGTAGCGCACGTAGGGACGGTCGGCGACAACTGGAGTCTGGCCGGGAATGAAGACGGGAGTGCCCTCGGTCGTGATCGTGATGAGGCCGTCTTGCAAACCCGGCGAAGTGGCGCGGATGACGGAGGGTCCGCCGTAGTAGGAGCGGAATTCGATGGCGGCCTGGCCGTCGCGGATGGCGATGTCGGAATCGGGAGCGAAGGTGATGGAGCGGCCGGTGGGGAATTCGCCGGGGCCGGATTCAATGGTAAAGGTGACGGGCGGGGAGTTGCTGATGGGGTGGCCATCCTTGTCCTGAACCGTGACGAGGAGTTGGACATCGTCGGTGGCGTCGGTGCCGTGGATGGTGGTTTTGTCGGCGGTGAGGGAGAGTTTGGCGGGGGTGCCGGGCTGGGGCCAGGCGGGCGGGGGGACGTTGGCGTAGGTGTTGCGGTACCAGTAGTACATGCGTTTGGGGATGCGGAAGTAGTCAACGAAGCCAGTGTTGCCCTCGCGGCCGTTGATGCTGCCGTGGTCGAAGGCGCACCAGAGGACCTGGCCGCTGCGCCAGGGGAATTGCGGTTGTTTCGCGAGAATGCCGAAGCCGCTGGAGTAGTTGCCAGGGCGGACGGCGACGACGCTGCCGTATTCGGTGACGACGTTGGGGATGCCGGGGTTGATGAAGAGCTTGGCGCCATCGCCATTGTAGCCGGCGATGTCGCCGAGTTGGTCGAGGCCGCCACGCTGGGCGCCGCCGATGCCGGCGGGACGGGTGGGGTCGAGCTGGTGGGTGTAGGCGACGAGTTGCTTGAGGAAGTCGCGGACCTGGGGCAGGACGGCTTTGTTGGAGAAGAAGACCTCGTTGCACATGCTCCAGGCGACGATGGACGGGTGATTGCGGTTGATGCGGATCATGTCGCGGAGGCTGTC
>JBEKZN010000188.1:0-4353 GCA_049509815.1 Opitutales bacterium | reverse complement strand
CGGACGAGGGCTTCCTGACGCCGGTTGAACAGCCGGAAGGGTCCGGGCCGCCGGCGGGCGAGGAACCGGGCGGCCAGCCCCTTATTCGGTGAGGCTGGCCTTCCTAAGAGAGTTTCGCGGGCGCCGCGTATTTCCACGCTTGCGCTCGGGCGCAGTTTTTGCGGCAAATACGGGCATGAGGCGGCACCTGCTTTACGGACTCGGCTTTTGCCTGCTGGCGGCGGGCTGCGCGAACTACCAGCTCGGCCCCACGGGCGCGCTGCCGTTCCACACGCTGTATGTGTCGCCGGTGAAAAACAACGGTTACGCGCCGCAGGCGCAGGCGCTGGTGAGCGAGGCGTTGCGGGAGTCGCTGATGCAGGAGGGCAACCTGCAGCTCACGAACCAGGCGAACGCGGACGCGACGCTCGACGTGGTGTTGCTGGACTACAAGCAGTCCATCGCGGCGACTTCGTCGAACAATACGCTGAACGCGCAGTCGTACAACATCACGCTGTCAGCGAATTGCACGCTGGTGGACAACCGGAGCGGCAAAGTTTATTTCAAGGATCTGGAAGTGAACGCGACGGAGGAGACATTCGTGCAGTCAACCAACAATCTGGCCGAGCCTTCGTATCAAACGATGCCGATTCTGGCGCGGGACATGGGCAAGAAGATCACGGACGCTGTTGTTTCGACCTGGTGAAGAGGAGCACGCCATGAGCACGAGCCCAAATCCGCCGATGGTCGCACCCTCGCTGCTGGCATCGAACCATGGGCGGCTGGCGGAAGGGTGTTTGGCGGCGGTGGAAGCCGGGCAGAAGTGGCTGCACATCGACATCATGGACGGGCATTTTGTGCCGAACCTGACGTTCGGGCCGCAGGTGGTGGCGGATCTGCGCCCGTTGTGCTCGTTGTTTTTTGACACGCACCTGATGCTGGACAATCCGCACCAGTACATCGAGGCGTTTGCGCGGGCGGGATCGCAGCAGATCTCGGTGCACGTGGAGCCGGATTATCCGGTGGCGGAAACGCTGGGCCACATCCGCGGGCTGGGGTTGAAATGCGGGATTGCGTTGAAGCCCGGGACGGCGGCGGCGGCGGTCGAGCCGTATTTGGCGAAGGTGGACAATGTGCTGGTGATGACGGTGGAGCCGGGCTTCGGGGGGCAGAAGTTCAATTACGAGATGCTGCCGAAGATTGCGCAGTTTTCTCGCTGGCGGGCCGAGCGCAAGCTGGGCTACCGCATTGAGGTGGACGGGGGCGTGGACGACGAGACGGGGAATTTGTGCAAGGCGGAGGGCGCGGACACGTTTGTGTGCGGCACGGCGTTTTACCATGCGCCGGATCGGCGGGCGTTTGCGGCGCGGCTGAGCTAGGGCGGGCGTCTGCAAAATATCCTGCGCCCTTTCCGGGCGCGTGATAAGGGGGTTTCGCCACCCAGGGTATCGCTCTGCTCAACCCTGGGCTTGGTTCCGTCGGCCTTTCAGGCCGAAAGAATCCGTAAATTTGGATACAGGCCCTAGGGTTGTGAAGAAAAGGTGTCGGGCGGGATGCCGTAGAGCTGGCTGAGTTGGCCGCTGAGGGCGCGGGCTTTGCCACCGAGACCGGCGTGGGCGAAGGCTTGGACGAGCTCAACACCGGCGGCGTTGATTTGCTGGCGCACGAGGGGGCTGGTCTGGTAGAGCGAGAAGTCGGCGCCGCGCTGGACGATCGGAAAAGGTTGCAGGCCGAGGGCGGTGTAGGCGTCAACGAGTTTGGTCCAGACCTCACTGCTTTTGGGGGCGAGCATCATGGCGGCGAGGTATTGCACGACGGCGTCGGAGGCGTGCCCGGAATTCAGGTCGGCGGAGCCGGCGAGGGTGTAACCGGCAATTTCCGCGGGGGCGATGTGCTGAATCCAGTGGGCGGCGTCCGCACAGTCCGACCAGTCTTTCAGGAGGCTGAAGACGAGACCGAGTTGAACATAGATGTGGTAGTCGCCGACATCGTTGATTTCCTCGGGCGGGACGCCGCGGTTGATGAGGGCCGCGCGCGAGGCCTGATTAAGGTAACGGTCCACGTCGCGCGCGCGGAGCAGAACGTCGAGGGCTTTTTCATAATAGTGCCAGGCGTCCTCGGGTTTATTGTGATCGGCCAGAAAGACGCCTTTGAGGCGGTAGTAGATGCCGAGGTCGTAAAACAGGGCCGGGTCGCGGAAATCGGGCGGGATGGGGTTTTGGTCGAGAATCGCGAGGGCGGCTTCGGCCTGGGCGATGGCGGCATCGAGGGAGGGTTCGTCCTGGGGGCCGTCGTCCCAGAGGGCCGAGGCAAGGCCCTTGTGGCTTTTGAGGCTGGCAGGCGAGGCGGCGACGGCGTTTTTCCAAAGCGAGAGGTTGTCCTTCCAGTCGTAGTTGCGGGTGAAGGTGCGCAGGCCGAACGCGAAGATGACGAGCGCAGGCAGGATCCAGGCGGCGCTGACGGACCAGGGGCGCGGCCAGGCGGCGGCACGCCGGGCGAGCAGGGCACCAGCGCCGTTCAATGCGATTGCGGCGACAGTGCAGAAGCCGATGGAGGGGAGGTAGAGGAAGCGTTCGCCCATGATGCTGCCGATGTTCAGAAGCAGGTTCGAGGTCGGCAAAAGCATCACGAAGAAAAACAGGATGCCCCAGGAGAGCAGCGGGTTGCGGCGGCGCGTCCACTCGGCGGCGGCCAGCAATGCGACGATGAGCGCGAGCGAGGCCCAGGCGAGCCAATCGCCGCCGGCGTTGCCCGGTTCGCCGTAGAGTGGAATTTGGTGGTAGGAATAATCGTTGGAGAGCGTGCGCGGAAAAACCAGCAGCGCGAGGTAGCGGCCGATCACGCCGATGGCGGTCATGAAGCCTTGAAAAGGCGTGGCGGCGACGATGGGGTTGTTGATGAAGTTTTCGCCGAGCAGAGGTAGATTGTGCAGGAGCCGGTAACGCAGCCAGCCGAGGAGTAGGAGGGCCGGGATCAACGCAACGTAGCCCTTGAGGGCGAATTTATGGGCGGCGTGGGCGAGGCGTTCGGGCCAGGTGCGGTCGGTAAGCTGCGGCCAGCGCCAGAGGGCGTCGTAGAGCACAACGAAGGCGCAGATCATGACAGCGTTTTCCTTGGCGAGGACGCCGAGGCACGAGATGAAGGCCAGGCCGGCCAGCCAGGCGGCTTGGCGCGGGCCGCGGACTTCGGTGGCCTGCAGGTAGCACCAGCCGCCGGCAAGGATGGCGAGGGTTGCCAGCAAATCGGCGCGGCCAACGATGTTGGTGACGGCTTCGGTGTTGACCGGCTCGATGGCCCAGAGAGCCGCGGTGAGCGCCGCGAGGTCGAGGCGACCGGACAAGCGCCGGACGACGAGGAGCACGAGGCAGGCGTTGGCCCAGTGCAGGAGAAAGTTGACGAGATGGTAACCGGCGACGTGCTCGCCGTTGCCCAGGACGGCGTAATTGAACCAATAGCTGAGGGTGGTGAGCGGACGGTAGAGATCGCTGGACAGGGGCCACCAGTAATTGGTGGTCAGGATGAGCCGGAGGTGTGTCCAGTCGGCGACTTGCAGGCGCGAGTCCTGGGCGATGATGAGACGGTTGTCGCCGGTGAGGCCCGCGCCGAAGGAGTTGGCGTAGAAGACGAGGATCAGCAGGCCCAGCCCGAGGAAGAGCGCAAAGTCACGCCGCCACCAGGGTGGACGGGGTGCGGGGGGTTGCGCGGGAGGGGTGCCACGGTGCTGGCGGCGTCGGCGCGACATGCAGTCCTGCTTAAAACGCTACCGGGCGGCGAGCGGCGAGCCTTTAATGGAGCGGGGGACGGGTTGGGCTGGACGCACGATGCCAACGCTGGTTTATTGCCAGCGGCTCGACCGATGATGAGGCGTTATGCAGCGATGGGGTTGCTAGTTGTGCTGACGATGTGGTCGGTCTGGGAGGTCGCGTCGGCCGAAGACGCCGGCGGCGCGGATGCGGACGGTGCGGTCGAAGCCGGGCCGTTGCAGGGGCTGGCAGTGCGGGTGCTTGACGAAGGCAACAGCATTGTGGTGACGCCGAAGATTGCGCTGAGCCTGGGGCTGGTGGCCAAGGCGGAAACGCCTTACGCGGCGTACGACAAATTCATCAAGACCGGCAAGGTGATGTGGGATCTGCGGGTGAGCCGGCAGCGGGGCCATACGGACATGGTGCTCGGTTATAGTGACCCGGCGACCAAAACGCTGGATTTATACCTAACCAGTCCGTCGGGTGATTTGATCAAGGCAGTGGCCTTGACGAACGGCAATTTTACGGAAGTGCCGCTGGATCAGGCGCAGGCCGGTTTTCAAAAAGCCGTGGATTACTGGACAAAGGCGCTACCGGCGCTGAAAACGGGATCCTTCGAAACCACGTTCAC
>JBEKZN010000187.1:0-4359 GCA_049509815.1 Opitutales bacterium | reverse complement strand
GTTGCTGTCCGGCACGCGCTCGAAGCCCTTGGAAGAGAGGGTGCCGCCGTCCGCGGTCAGCTTGAGGGTTTCGGTCATGCTGAAATCCGTGGCATCCTTGTCGGCGTCTTCGGTGAACCAGACCAAGTCTTCGCCACGGGTGCGGGCGGAAAACTTTTCGACCACATTTTCGTGCGAGACTTCCGCGACAATCTTGCCGTGGTCCACCCAACTGCGCGTGACCTCGGTCACCGTCTTGCCGTCCTTGGCGTAGGTGGTGGTGCCGGTGAGCACCTCCTGGCCGTCTTTCTCCTTGTTCATCACGTAAACGACATCAATGGGAAAGCGGGACAGCTCGTGGCCTCCCGTCGTGTTGACCACATAATCGCCCTGCCAGTGGCCGACATAGCCGTTCAGTAGGGCCTGCAACTGCGCCGGTGTGCGCGACTCCGGCGCGAGCCCGGATTGCAGGTCCAGGTCGGGAGCGGTGGTGTTGGCGGACAAGCCCGAGAAACTGTTCGGGCCCAACTGGAGGCCGTTGAAGGAATCGCCGGGGGCCTGTCCTGCCGGGGTGGGCGGAGCCGTCGGGGCCAGTGTGGAGGAGGGCACGGGCGTCTGGGTGCCGATTTGGAAGTTGTCAAACGAATCGTCGGGCGCCGGTGCCGGCGGCGCGGTCGCGTCAGGCGTCTGGGCCCCGAGCCCGGCAGTCAGGCTCAGACCAAGGAGGACAAAAAGGCATCGGCGCATCATCCCCAGCATGGGCGCGCCCAACGCTTTTGGCAAGCCGTCCCGTCCAGCCTTGCCGGCCGCCTGTTGAAATAATCCTGCCGAACTCACCGCGCGGAGTTGACGCCGCCGCCCGGAACGTGAAAGGCTGTCCCCGCGCCAGCCGTCTGGGAGCCGAATGACGGCCGGCGCGCCTACCGTTTGTTCGCAATGAAAAAATTGCTAGTCGCCAACCGCAGCGAAATCGCGGTGCGTGTTTTTCGCAGTGCCACCGAGCTGGGCTACCGCACGGTCGCCATTTACGCGCACGAGGACCGCTTCGGCGTGCACCGCTTCAAGGCCGACGAGGCCTATTTGGTCGGCGAGGGCAAGGGCCCCGTGGCGGCCTATTTGGACATCGAGGGCATTGTCGCGCTGGCCCAGGCCAAGGGCGTGTGGGGCATCCACCCCGGCTACGGATTTTTGAGCGAGAACGCCCGCTTTTCGCGCGCCTGCCGCGCCGCGGGCATCGTGTTCATTGGGCCGCCGCCGGACGTCCTGGAAAAGATGGGAGACAAGACGGCCGCGCGCGAAATCGCCGAAAAGGCCGGCGTGCCCACCCTGCCCGGCACGCCGCACCCGATCAGCGACGCCAAGGAGGCCGAGGCGTGGGCGAAAAAGATCGGCTTCCCGCTCATTATCAAAGCCGCGCACGGCGGCGGCGGCCGCGGAATGCGCGTGGTGCGCGAGGCCAAGGAGCTTTCTCCGCGCCTGGCCGAGGCGCAGGGCGAGTCCGAGCGCGCTTTCGGCAGCAATGAGGTTTTCTTGGAACGTTTCGTGACGCGCGCCAAGCACATCGAGGTGCAGGTGCTGGGCGACCGCCACGGCCACGTGCTGCACCTGCACGAGCGCGACTGCTCGGTGCAGCGCCGCCACCAGAAGGTCGTCGAAATCGCGCCATCGGTCGGACTAGACCCCGCGATCACGAACGCCCTGTGCCAGGCCGCGGTGAACCTCGCGCGCGCCGTCAACTACGAGGGCGCCGGCACCTGCGAGTTTCTCTACGACATGGACACGCACGAGTGGTTCTTCATCGAGATGAACCCGCGCATCCAGGTCGAGCACACCGTCACGGAGGTCATCACCGACATCGACCTGGTGCGCGCACAAATCCAGGTGGCCGAGGGCCGCGCGCTGCACGACGAGGTCATGGGCCTGCCGGCGCAGGACAAAGTCCCGCGCATGGGCTGGGCGCTCCAGTGCCGCATCACCACCGAGGACCCGGAAAAAAACTTCGCACCCGATTACGGCAAAATCGTCAACTACCGCAGCGCCGCGGGCTTCGGCATCCGGCTGGACGGCGCGATGGGCGACACCGGCTCGGTCATCACGCCGTTTTATGATTCGCTGCTGGTGAAGCTCACCGCCTCGGCCTCGACGTTCGCGGTGACCTGCCAGCGCATGGACCGCGCGCTGCGCGAGATGCGCATCCGTGGCGTCAAGACGAACCTGCCATTCCTGGAAAACGTCGTCAACCACCCCGAATTTCAGGCCGGCCAGGCCACGACCGGCTGGATCGAAAAAACCCCGGAGCTCTTCCGCTTCTCGCGGCGCTTCGACCGGGCGACCAAGCTGCTGAAGTATTTGGGCGACGTGATCGTCAACGGCAACCCCCAGGTGCAGGGGCGCCCCGTCCCCAAGCTCACCCTGCCGCTCATCCGCCCCACGTGCGACGCCACCCAGCCTCCTCCTCCTGGCACGCGCGACCGGCTGCGCGCGCTCGGCCCGGAAAAATTCGCGCAGTGGGCCCGCGCGGAAAAGCGCCTGCTCGTGACGGACACAACTTTCCGAGATGCGCACCAGTCCCTCCTCGCCGCCCGCGTGCGCACCTGCGACATGCTCGGCTGCGCCGACGCCCTGGCCCGCCGCGGCGCGCCGCTGTTTTCGCTCGAAATGTGGGGCGGGGCGACCTTCGACACCAGCCTGCGCTTTTTGCACGAAAACCCCTTCCGCCGTCTGCGCGACCTGCGCGAAAAAATCCCCAACATCTGCTTCCAGATGCTCCTGCGCGGGGCCAACGGCGTGGGCTATTCAAATTACCCGGACAACGTCATCCGCGGCTTCATCCAGCATTCCGCCGAGTCGGGCATGGACATTTTCCGGGTGTTCGACTCGCTCAATTACCTGCCCAACCTCAAGGCCGCGATGGAGGCGATCCTCCACCACACCAAGTCCATCTGCGAGGCGGCGATCTGCTACACCGGCGACATTCTCGACCCCGACCGCGCGAAGTATTCGCTGGATTATTACGTCAAGCTCGCGAAGGAGCTGGAAAAACGCGGCGCGCACATGCTCGCGATCAAGGACATGGCCGGCCTGTGTCACCCGCTGGCCGCGGCCAAGCTGGTCAAGACCCTCAAGGCGGAAATCGGCTTGCCGGTGCATTTTCACACGCACGACTCGAGCGGCATCGCGTCGGCCTCGGTGCTGGCGGCGTGCGAAGCGGGCGTGGACGTCGTGGACCTGGCGGTTTCCTCGATGTCGGGCCTCACCAGCCAGCCGAACCTCAACTCCGTGGCCTATGCACTGCGCTCGCACCGTCGCGCGCCGGGCCTGGATGTGGACTTTTTCAACGAGCTTTCGATTTATTGGGAGGCGGTGCGCCAGTATTACGAGCCGTTCGACACCAGCCCGAAATTCGGCTCGGCCGAGGTGTACCGGCACGAGATGCCCGGCGGCCAGTACACCAACCTGCGCGAGCAGGCCACCGCGCTGGGCCTCGGCGCGCGCTGGCCCGAAGTCGTGCGCTATTACCGCGAGGTCAACCGCCTGCTCGGCGACATCGTCAAGGTCACGCCCAGCAGCAAGGTCGTCGGCGATTTGGCGATTTTCCTGCTTACGCGCGGGGTCGAGCCCGCCGACCTGGTGAACCTGCCGCCCGGCACGGCGTTTCCGGAATCGGTCGTGGACATGCTCTCCGGCGGCCTCGGGCAGCCCGTCGGCGGCTGGCCGAAAAAAGTGCAGCAGGTCGTTCTCGGCGACAAGAAGGCGCGCACCGGCCGCCCCCAGGCCGCGCCGGTGGACCTGGACGCCACGCGCGAGCAGTTGCGCAAGCTGCGCGGCCGCGAGATCACCGAAGACGACCTGTATTGTCACCTCATGTACCCCAGCGTATATGCCGAGCAGCTCAAGTTCGTCGAGGAATTCGGCCACGTGCGCGTGATACCCACGCCGGTGTTTTTCTACGGCCTGAAGCCGGGCAAGGAAGTCGCCATCGACATCGAGGAAGGCAAGCGGCTCTACCTCAAACTCATCTCCATCGGCGACCCCGACGCGGAAGGGATGCGCACGCTGACTTTCGAGCTCAATGGCCGCGCCCGCGAGGCGCAGGTGCGCGATCGCGCGGTGCAGCCACGCGGCAAGCCCCGGCGCAAGGCCGATCCCGCCGACCCGAAGCAGGTGGGCGCGCCCATCCCGGCCATGATCAGCAGCCTGCCCGTCTCGGTCGGCCACAAGGTGGCCAGCGGCGACAAGCTCTGCGTGCTCGAAGCGATGAAAATGCAGACGACCCTGTACGCGCAGGCCGACGGCGTGGTCGAGGAGATCGCCGCGCAGGTGGGCGACCGCGTTGAGCCCAAGGACTTGATCCTCCTTCTCCGGTGAATCTTTTCCGGC
>JBEKZN010000186.1:0-4369 GCA_049509815.1 Opitutales bacterium | reverse complement strand
GCATGGACGTTTACAACCGCATGCGCCGCGAAATGGAAAAGGACAAGGCCAAGAGCCACGTCCTGCCCATCTCCCCGCTCGGCATCATGCAGATGACCCGCCAGCGCCACGAGCAGTCCAACGCCTCCGGCATCTACACCGGCTGCCCCTACTGCCACGGCCGCGGCATCGTCAAAAGCCCCCGCTCCATGTCCGTGGAAATCCAGCGCCGCCTGCTCTCCCACGTCCGCCGCCTGCGCACCCGCCCCGAAAACCAGGGCAAGGAACTGCGCCTGCGCGTCCTCCTGCACCCCGCCAACCTCGAGCGCCTCCGCTCCGAGGACGAGCAGCACCTCCTCGACTTCGAGCAGGCCTACCACGTCAACCTCGCCTTCCGCGCCGACCCCGCCTACCACGTCGAAAACTTCAAAATCCTCGACGCCGACTCCGGAGTGGAGCTGCGGTAAGGCACTCCTCTCTCCCTCCTCCGACGCCCATGCCCCGCGTCAGCGAATTCTTCGGCATCGTGATCTGGATGTATTTCAACGATCACCAGCCGATGCACTTTCACGCGCAATACGGCGAGTTCGAGGCCTTGGTGCGCATCGATACCCTTGAAATCCTGGAAGGCAAGCTGCCGCGCCGGGCGCAAGCATTGGTCCTTGAATGGGCTGCTGCTCATCGCGCGGAACTGGCCCAAAATTGGGAAAAAGCCCGTCGCGGCGAAACCCTTGCCAAAATCGCGCCTTTGGACTAACCTCACGCCATGTCCCACCCCATCAAAAAAATCGTCGAGGTGATGCTGCTCGCGGATTTTCGCGTCGTGGTGCGTTTCGACGACGGCGTGACTAAGACCGTGGACTTGGAACCCTTTTTGCACGGCCCAATTTTTGACCCCCTCCGCCGCGATCCCGCCGCTTTCCGCGCCTTGAAAATTGACGGCGGCACGCTCGCCTGGCCCAATGGCGCCGATATTGACCCTCTGGTTCTCTATTACGACGACCTCCAACCCGCTTGGAAGTGACGGTTGCCTAGCACGCTTTCCATGGTCGGGAGGCATTGGCGTTGCGAGACCCATTCCGCCAAATCCTGCCCCCAGCTCCCGCCATGAAGCCCCCGTTCCCATTCAACCCGCTCGAAATGTGGGTCGGGGGAATTTTCTGCGCGCTGCTCGGCCTCATCGTCGTTCCGCTGCCCTGGCCGGAGGAATTCTCCGCCGTCGGCCTCTTCTGCCTGGTCGGCACCCTCCTCGGCTGGGCCGTCGCCCGCGCGCGTGAAGCTTGGCGCCCCGTCCTCCCGCCCGGCCGCGACGCCACCGAACTCGTCGGCCAAAAATCCTTCCTCCTCAACACCTTCTCCGAGGCCAAGGTCGCCTTCCGCGAAACCTCCGTCCACGCCGTCGCCGCCGGCCGCTACCTCGACGCCGCCGACAAGGACTTTGCCGACGGCGCCTTCGCCCCGTTTTGGGACCAAATCGAGCGCGCCGCCAACGAACTCGCCGCCTACAAAAACGCCGTCGAGCAAATGGGCCGTTGCGTCCACGTTTACCAATCCGAAGCCCTCGAACTCGAAAACACCCCCGACGCCGTTCCCCCGCTCCAGCTCTCTGACCACCAGCTCCCCGACGCCCGCCCCCTCGTGGACCGTTTCACCACCCTCGTCCGCCGCGCCCAGACCAATTTCCAGTTCGCCATGATCTACGAGCAGCGCAAGACCAACCAGCTCCTCCACGCCGGCTTCGGCACCCTCGGCGCCGCCATCTACTCCCTCGGCGAATCCGTCAACCTCTCCCTCGCCAACCTCTCCAAGACCATGAACCGCCGCCTCGACGCCCTCGTCGCCACCACCTTCGTCGAGTCCGACTTCCAGCACGAGCTCAAGCAACGCCGCCACGAATCCACCACCGCCCTCGACCGCACCCTCCGCGGCCGGCTCGACGGCTAGCGGCCACGTTTGATCGCCATCTCTCGGGTTGCACTTCTTCCGTTCCGCATTCAGCATTCCGCCTTTCGCATCTCTCTATGCCCCAACGCGTCCTCATCCTCGGCGTCAACGGTTTCATCGGCAACAGCCTCACCTGGCACATCCTCAACACCCACGACTGGGAGGTGTACGGCATGGACATCGGCTCCAACAAGCTCGAACACTGCCTGGACCACCCCCGCTTCCACTTCTTCGAAGGCGACATCACCATCAACAAGGAATGGATTGAGTACCACGTCCGCAAGTGTGACGTCGTCGTCCCCCTTGTCGCCATCGCCACCCCGGCCCTCTACGTCAAGGACCCCATCCGCGTTTACGAGCTCGATTTCGAGGCCAACATGGAAATCGTCCGCAAGTGCGTCAAGCACCGCAAGCGCCTCGTCTTCCCCTCCACCTCCGAAATCTACGGCATGTGTCCCGACCACGAGTTCGACGAATACACCTCCAACCTCGTCCTCGGCCCCATCCCCAGGCAGCGCTGGATCTACTCCTGCATCAAGCAGCTCCTCGACCGCGTCATCTACGCCTACGGCGAAACCGCCGGCCTCGATTACACCCTCTTCCGCCCCTTCAACTTCGTCGGCCCCAAGCTCGACGACATCAACGAGCCCAAGGAAGGCTCCTCCCGTGTCGTCACCCAGTTCCTCCACAACGTCATCCACGGCCGCCCCATCAAGCTCGTGGACGGCGGCCAGCAGCGCCGCTCCTTCACCTTCATAGACGACGGCATCGACGCCATCACCCGCATGATCGAAAACAAAAACGGCGCCGCCTCCAAAAAAATCTTCAACGTCGGCAACCCCAAGATGGACTTTTCCGTGCGCGAGCTTGCCGAAATGCTCCTCGACCTCGTCGCCAAATACCCCGGCTACAAGGACATCAAAAAACGCATCAAGCTCGAGGACGTCTCCAGCGCCGAATATTACGGCGCCGCCTACCAGGACGTCACCCACCGCGTCCCGTCCATCAAGGAGGCCGAAAAACACCTCGGCTGGAAACCCAAGACCGACCTCAAAACCGCCCTCAAGCTCACGCTCGACTACCACCTCCTGCGCAAAGACTATGAGCTGAACAAAATGCAGACGCGCTAAACCGCCCGGCTTGGCCTTAGCGATGCCGCGAGTGCCGGCGCAATTCGTTTGCTCTTAAATCACGGTCCCGAGTTCGCCGGCGCCACCGGGCTTGCCGACTGCGCGTTGCCCCAGTACGACGGCTGCGCCGGCGGCGGCGGACTCGCCGGTGAGGCTGGGGGAGTGCTCGGCGCGGGCGCTGGTGCTGCCTCCGGAGTGGCCGGCTCCGGCTGCGCTGGTGCCGTGCTCGCGTTGTTCGCCGCCGGCTCCGCCATTGGTTCCGGATTCAGCATCCGCGCGCCCGACTGATTCTGCGCGCTCGGCGGCGGCAGCGCCGGCACCGGCGGCGCATTCACCAGCTCGGGCGCCGGCTTCATCGCCGGGTCGAACGTGTACCGCGCGTGCTGCTCCAGCGAAATGTTGATGTCAAAGTGCGTCTCCGACCGCGTCACGGTGTACTGCATCGAACCCGAGCGCCCCTGGTGGTGCGTCAGCGTCTTCAAATCCGCGTCATACACTCCTGCGCTCCAGTCCAGCGGCGAGGTAATCTGCATCTGGTAATTCACCACCGACGGCAGCGCCTCCACCTGCGGCGGAAACGGCGGGCGCATCCCTTCCAGCGAAAATCCCCCGCTTACCACCGTCCCCAGGTGCCCGGTCTCGTCCGGCTTCACCGCATCCAGGTGAAACGACCCCACCGCCCGCTCCGTCCCCGGGTAGGCCTGCGCGAACGCCGATTTCAGCAGCACTGCTTCATTCACCGGCCACGATCCTCCCACCGGCACATCATCAGTCGGCCCCAGCAATTCGTCATCCGTGTCGCTCGGCTCGCCCAGTTGCGCCACGAACCCCAAATTCTGCGCCACCGCCGTCTCCGGCGCCGTGCCATTGATGGCAAACGCCAGCCGCCCGTCGTCCTGCCGCTTTGCGCCCAGAATCGCGCCCGCCGGCGCCAGCGTCTCCGTTCTTCCATCCGGATGGATGATCTGACACTCGTGCACCAGGTAATCCACCTCGCGCAGCGTGCCGTTCGGATAAACCGCACGCGCCACGCCGTCCGCCACCAATTCCACCGCATAGGCCTCGTGCGTCTCCTTCGGGATTGTCTCCGTCACCTGGGGCGCGCTCGGCGCTGCGGTGCCGTTTCCTGCCGGGGTGTCGGCTTCCGTCAGCACAATCACCTGTAAATTGTTTTCCAGCGACGCCGTGGCCCGGTAACCAAAAGCCTCGCCGGCCTGAAACCGCGGCGTCAACTGCGGCCGGTACGGCCCGTTCGCGGGCGTGGGCGCCGTGGCGTTGTGCGCTGGCTTGCAGCCGCCCAGCGCGGCCAGCATGGC
>JBEKZN010000185.1:0-4378 GCA_049509815.1 Opitutales bacterium | reverse complement strand
TCCGACGATTCCGGGCTGGAAGCTGCTGGTGTGGGCGGCGATTGGGTTTTCGGTTTTGAACGCGGCGGTGGGGGTGTGGCTGCAGCATCCGGAGGTGCTGTACTTCGAGATGCCCGGTCGCGATGTGCTAATGCACGGGCGGGTGTGGACGCTGCTGACTTACGCGCTGGTGGAGACCAACTGGGTGTCGGGGCCGCTGATGATTTTGTGCCTGTGGATTGTGGGGCGGATGGTGGAGATGGAATTGCCGCGCGCGCAATTTCTGGCGTTGTGCGCGGGTTGCGCGCTGACGGGAGCGGCGGTGTGGCTGCCGCTGCACTGGGCGGAGGGAAGTCTGCTCGGGACGGGTTGCGCGGTGCTGGTGATGGGGTTGCTGACGTATTGGTGCTTCGTGGTCCCGGACGAGCCGGTGGAGATACGGTTGTTTTTCCTGATCCCGATCACGGTGCGGCCGCGGGTATTTTTCTGGGTATTGCTGGCGCTGGAGGCGGGGGCGTTTTTGACGTTTGAGCTGCCGGTGGTGCTGGGGCTGGCGACGCCGTTCAGCGGGATGATGTACAATTCAGCGCAGATGGGCGGGATGCTGGCGGGGTGGTTATGCGCGTGGTGGCAGCGGCGGATGGCGTTGCGGCCGCAATGGGGCAGCGCTCCGGCGGAGGAGACCGCGCCGCGGCGCTGGCTGCAAAAGGCGATGCAGGTGGGCGCGTGGTCCAGCGGCGGGCGCAGCGAGAGCGCGGCGCGGGCGGGCAAGGCCGCTCCGGCGCCGAGTCGCGCAAACCGGCGGGAAATGCGCGAGGAGGTGGACCGGATTTTGGACAAGATCAACGTCGAGGGCTTTGGGGCGCTGAGCGAGGAGGAGCGGCAGACACTGGACCGGGCGAAGGAATGGCTGGGAAAGTGAGCGGGCGGAAATGCGGAATGTAGAATGCGGAATGCAGAATGGAAGAGGGGAAATGGAAAAGGGGTTGCGTTGGGCTTGCGACAGAACGAACGGAGGGCTTTGATACGGGGGATGTTTTTGGCGCGGCGCGATTCCCGGTTTGTTTTGTTCGGTCTCGGAACGGGGGCAACCTCGTGGCGTGGCGCGGGCGTGCTGGCGATGGTGTTTTTTGGCTCGCTGGCGTTTGCGGCGGTGCTGACGCCGTTCTTATATTGGGTGGTACAGTGGTGGAATGCGCAGGCGCCGACGGAGACGACGAAGTGGCTGCTGGGGAAGGGGATTGACGTGTATTTTGACCGGCTGCGGTGGGTGCCGATTCTGGCGGGGCTGCCGTGGATGATGACGGTGTGTCATTTGTGGTCGCGGCAGGCGATGGGGCTGAAATTCGACCGCATGGGGTGGGTGGGTTTGGCGAATGGATTCGCCGGGGGGCTGGCGCTGGTGTCGTTGCTGGCGACGGCGCAGATGGAATATGGGGTGGTGCTGCGGCAGCCGGGAGTGGCTTGGCAGAGCGTACTGGTGAACGCCGTGCTGGCGGGGGTGATTCTGGGGTTTTTTGAGGAGACGATTTTCCGCGGGTTGATCCTGCGGATTTTTTACACGGCGACGAAGCGCCCATGGCTGGCGCTGGCGGTGACGTCGGCGTTTTTCGCGTACACGCATTTCAAGGTGCCGCCGAGCATCTGGCGCAACGTGCCGCCGGGAGTGCATTGGGACACAGGGTGGGTGGTCGCGTTTTGGACGACGTGCGGGATTGTGAAGGATTTTGACTGGACGCAGTTTCTGGCGTTGTGGGCGCTGGGGATGGTGCTGGGGGCGCTGACGCTGCGGACGGGTTCGCTGTTGCCGGCAATCGGGCTGCATGCCGGGCTGGTGACGGCGATGAATGTTTACCGGGCAGGGTGCGTGTTCCCACCGGACGCGCCGGGGCGCGCGATTTGGGGTGGGGGCGGGTTGACGGATGGCTGGGCGGCGGTGGTGGTTTTGCTGGTGCTGTTCGGGTTGATGGTGGTTACCCGGGGACGGGAAAATTGAATGGAAGGACGCGAAGGGAAATGCCCATGAAATTTTTGCGCGGAAAGATTTTGGCGGGATTGCGGACCGCGGGGCGCGCGGGGCTGGACGTGGCATTTCCGCGTTGGTGCGTGGCGTGCGGGGAATTGGTGGAGACGGGGCCGCTGGAGCACGTGTGCGGAAAATGCCTGGAGGACGTGGTGTTGGCGCCGCCGCCGCATTGCGCGACGTGCGGATGGCCGTTTCACGGAGCGGTGGAAGGGGCGCGGCGGTGCCCGCATTGCATCGAGCTGGAGCCGCGGTTTGGCGAGGGGCGCACGGGGATGCTGGTGCGCGGGGCGGCGCGGGTGGTGATCCACGAGTTGAAATACCGGCAGGGGCTGCATTTGCGCGGGGACTTGCGGGGGCTGGCGCGGCGGGCGCCGTGGTTGCTGGAGTTCGTGCGCGGGGCGGTGCTGGTGCCGGTGCCGCTGCATGTGAAGCGGCTGCGGGAGCGGGGGTTCAACCAGGCGTTGCTGGTGGCGGAGGCGCTGGCGGTGGAGGCCGAGGTAATTCAAGATGGAAAATGGAAAATGGAAAACGAGAAGGAAGAATCTGCGCGGGTGGGTATGGCAACGCGCGTAGCGGAGTTGTTGGCGCGGGTGCGGGACACGGCGACGCAGACGCGGCTGGATCGGGAGGCGCGGGAGCGGAACGTGAAGGGGGCGTTTGCCATCGCGCCGGGGGCGGTGGTATCGGGAACGGTTCGCTATGTGCTGGTGGACGATGTTTTCACGACGGGGGCGACGTTGAATGCGTGCACGCTGGCGTTGCGGCAGGCGGGGGCGCGGAAGGTGGACGTGGCCACGCTGGGGCATGGGTGAGCGTGGAATTCAAAATTGAGGATTCAAAATTAAAAACGGAAGAACGGGTATCGGTTCACGCGACTTTTCGGAGTTGCTGGAGTTTGAGCATGGGGATTGACTCACTCACCGCCAACACCCCTGGATGCGGTCTGAATGTTTTTCCCCAACCCGAATACCCTGATGAACCCCGCAAATATCTCCCGCCCCGTCCGCACCGCGACTTGGTCCACGGCCTTTTTGGTTTTAATCGCCGTCGGCGGTTTTGGTTCCATCGTCCGCGCACAAGCACCGGCTTCGCCGGTCACTTCGGCCACGCCGGGCCCGGCAGCCACGGAGCCGCCTGCTTCCTGGATTGATCCGGACACGGGCCACCGCGTCATCCGGCTGACGACCGAGCCGGGCTCGGACAGTTTTTACTTCAACGTCAACGGCTACACTCCGGATGGCAAAAGGATGGTTTACACGACGCCCGAGGGGATCTCGATTCTGGACCTGACGACGCTGCAGGCCAAGCCAGTGGTGAAGAAACCGGCCCACGCGATCGTGGTCGCGACCCGGACACCCACGCTTTATTATAGTGAGCCCACGGGCGACCCTTATTTCACGACATTGTGGAGCGTAAACCTCGACACCGGAGAGAGCCGCAAACTCGCCGATCTGCCGCGCCGCGCCAGCGTCGTCACCATCAACGCCGATGAAACGCTGGGCGCCGGCACGTTCATCGAGGGCAACGCCAGCGACGGCGGCGCGTATGACGGCACGCCGCAGCAGCCATCCTCGCGGATGTCGGCCACGAATCTCGGCGAACCGGCCGACAAGGGGACGATGATGGAGCGGCGCCTGGCGGCGAAGCTGCCAATGACGATGTTTACGATTGATCTGAAGACGGGGAACCTGACCACGCTGCTGGAGCACAGCACCGACTGGCTGAACCACCTGCAATTTTCGCCGACGGATCCGGCGCTGCTGTTGTATTGCCATGAAGGGCCCTGGCAGGAAGTGAACCGCATCTGGGTCATCCGCACCGACGGCACGCACAACCAGCTCGTGCACCAGCGCACGATGGAGATGGAAATCGCGGGGCACGAGTGGTGGGGCGCGGACGGTGAGACCATTTATTACCAGCTCCATTTTCCGCGCGGGGGCCGGGTCTCGTTCATTGCGAGCTACAATGTGGCGACGGGCGCGCGCACCTGGCTGCAATACGACGCCGACACGCAGTCGTCCATCCACGACAACTCGTCGCCCGACGGCAAACTTTTCTGCGGCGACGGCGACAACCAATCGCCGTGGATCTTTCTGTTCCGGCCGGTGATGGTACGCGACCGCGGAACCCTCGGCACGAATTTAATTCAGGGCGGCTATCTGGAGTCGGAACGACTGGTGAACATGTCGAAGCAAAACTACCGGCTGGAGCCGAACCCGAGCTTCACGCCGGACATGAAGTTCATTGTGTTCCGGTCGAACATGTTCGGGCCGGATTACGCGTTTGCGGTGGAGATCGCGAAGGCGAAGACGCCGTAGTTCCCTCCCCCTTAACCCCCACCCCTTCTATTCCCCTCCCCCGAAAAAGCAATTT
>JBEKZN010000184.1:0-4389 GCA_049509815.1 Opitutales bacterium | reverse complement strand
CGGCGCGGGTTTGAAGAGCGCGGGCGAGGCGCTGCGGGCAGAGGTAGTTGGCGCGGCCGACGAGGAGGGTGGCCGAGAAATCCGCGAAAGATTTGAGGTCGGGGACAGCGCGAAAGAGGGTGCGGCAGAGTGCGAGGTCCTTTTTGAAGATTTGTTCCTGGAGGGCGATGGTGTGGGTGGAAACGACGAGCGGGCGCTTGGTTTCCTGGGCGAGCAGGAGGCCGGGCAGGAGGTAGGCGAGGCTTTTGCCGATGCCGGTGCCAGCCTCGACGAGGAGCGGTTCGTCGCCGCCGAGGGCGACGCCGACGGCGCGAGCCATGCGTTCCTGGCCGGGGCGGTGCTCAAGTTTGAGGGCGGTCTGGAGCCAGCCGTCAGCGGCGAAGATTTTGGCGACGCGAAGTTTGACGGCCGCGGCGGCCTGGCGGGCGCGGGCGGCGGAGTCGGGGCCGGGGGCGGCTTCGGGAACGGGGCCGATCATGGGGAGAGGGCAAGAAACAGAATGATTCGAGGAAAGGCGAGGCGGATGGTCGTGGATGGAAAATTGAAGATGGAAAATTAAAAATGAAAAAGAAGAGGCAGCAACAAGATCACGCAGCCGGCAGCGCAAGGGCAGGCTTGACGTTTTTATTTAGAATTATTCTAATTCAAAAGAATGGATGATGCCCGGGGCGACCTTCGCCGGGGTGGGTCCATTTGCCAAAAACATGCCGGTGGTGCTGCAGCAATCTCCGCTCGACGACTCCTGGGTGACCGGGCTGGCGGCGTTCTTGCAGGGTCAGCAGAACGTGGAGGCGCTGGTGGTGGATCCGCAGCGGCGGCGGGTGGCGTTTGCGACGCTGGGGCCGGTGGACGAGGAGTTGCTGCGGCTGCGGCTGGGGGAGACGCTGCGGGCGTTGGAGGCGGCGCACGGGGTACTGGGGGAAAAAACGGCGGCGAGCACGGTGACGGTACCCAGGCCGGCGAAGGTGGCGGCGGGAGTGCGGGTGCATCACATCCCGGGGCAGACTTTTTTGGAAAAAGGCGTGCCATGCGCGACGGCGGGGCGGTTGCGGAAGTGGACGGAGATCGCGTGGCCGGAGCCGCTGGCGCCGCAGGCACCGGAAACAGCGGAGGACTGGCGGTTTCTGGCTACACTGGCGGGTGGATGCGGGGTGCTGCTGGCGGCGGGGTTTTTGGCCAGCCGGCTGGCGTCCGGCGTGCCGTGGCTGGCGCCGGTGTTGTTTGTCGCGGCGATGGTGCCGGGCGGGTGGGACGCGGCGGACGACGCGTTCCGGGGTTTGCGGCAGCGGGAGGTGGACATTCATTTTCTGATGCTGCTGGTGGCGGCGGGGGCGAGCGCGATCGGGGCGTTTGGCGAGGGCGCGCTGCTGCTGTTTTTGTTTTCGACGTCGGGAGCGCTGGAGGCGTTCGCGATGCACCGGACGCGGAGCGAGATCGAGGCTCTGTTCAAGGCGGCACCGAAGACGGCGCGGCTGGAAACGGCGGCGGGCGGCGAGGAGGAAGTGCCGGTGGAGCGGGTGCAGCCGGGGGATGTGTTGCGGGTGCGGCCGGGGGATGCGTTTCCGGTGGACGGGGAGATTCTGACGGGCAAGACGGCGGCGGATGAGGCGAACCTCACTGGCGAGGCGGCGCCGGTGGAGAAGATTCCTGGCGACGAGGTGTTTTCGGGGACGATCAATTTGTGGGGGGCGGTGCGGGTGCGGGCGACGGCCGCGGCGTCGGAGAGTTCGCTGCAGAAGATCATCCGGCTGATCAAGGAGGCGCAGCATTTGAAGGCGCCGAGCCAGCGGTTCACGGACAAGTTCGGGACGCCGTATGCGCTGGGGATCATCGGGGCGTCGGCGGGGCTGTTCCTGGTGTGCTGGCTGGGGCTGGGGGTGGCGCCGTTCACCAACCATCCCGAGAATTACTCGGCGTTTTACCGGGCGATGACGCTGCTGGTGGTGGCGAGCCCGTGCGCGCTGGTGATTTCGATACCCTCGGCGATTCTGGCGGCGATTGCGTGGGGGGCGAAGCGGGGGATATTGTTCCGCGGCGGGGCGGCGCTGGAAAAGCTGGCTGGGGTGGACACGGTGGCGCTGGACAAGACGGGGACGCTGACGACGGGGGACTTGATCGTGGAGCGGGTGGAGAGTTTTCCGCCGGGGCAGGAGGAGCGGGTGGCGGCGAAGGCGTTTGCGCTGGAGCACGAGGCGAACCACCCGATTGCGCGGGCGATTGTGCGGTACGGACGGGCGCGCGGGCTGGCGCTGCAGGAGGTGGAACGGTTTCGTTCGCTGACGGGCAAGGGGGTGCAGGGCGAGGTGAACCAGACGCGGTGCATTTTGGGGCGGCGGGAGTTGATCGAGCAAGGGCCGCTGGCGGAGTGGGCGCGGTCGCTGCCGACGCCACCGCCGGAATTTTCGGAAGTGTGGCTGGTGTCGGAGAAACTGATCGGGCGGCTGTTGCTCCGGGACCAGATACGGAAGCAGTCGGCGCCGGTGCTGGCGGGGCTGCGGGCGGCGGGGTTGCGCACGGTGATGCTCACAGGCGACCGGCGGGAGACGGCGGAGGCGGTGGGCCGGGAACTGGGGTTGGCGGAAGTGCGCGCGGGGTTGAAGCCGGAGGACAAAGTGACGGCGGTGCGGGAGTTGAAGCGGCAGGGGCGGCAGGTCGCGATGGTGGGCGACGGGGTGAACGACGCGCCATGTTTGGCCGTGGCGGATGTGTCGGTCGGGATGGGGGCGCGCGGGAGCGACGCGGCGCTGGAGCAGAGCGAGGTGGTGCTGATGGACGACCGGATCGAGCTGTTTTTGGAGGCGTACCACCTGAGCCAGCGGACGCGGCGGGTGATCCAGCAGAACTTGACGATTGCGCTCGGGACGATCGGGGTGATGGTGCTGGGAGCGATCGCGGGGATTGTGCCGATCACGATCGGGGTGGTGGCGCACGAAGGGTCCACCGTGGTGGTGTGCTTGAACAGCTTGAGGTTGTTGTGGGGGAAAAAGTAGCCCTATGGCGGGTTGGCATCGGTCGGCGCGCAAGATAGGCTTTCACGAATAAGCACGCGATAGACTTTTTCGTAATCGGGCTTGGAGCTGTCTTTCATCGTATGAGTGGGTCGAGGACTTTGAGGGAGGGGAAGTAGCGGAAGTCTTTGTCGTGGGTGACAACGGTGAGTCCGTGTTCGAGGGCAAGGGCGGCGAGCCAGGCGTCCACGATTTGGTCGCCGGTGAGTTGCCGGTCGCGACAGAAATCAATCCAGCGAGAGCGGGCCTGCCGGGCATCGAGTTGGGGCAGGAATCCGGGAGCACGGGTGAAGGGTTCGGCGAAGGCCCAGGCTTCCTGAGGAGATGAAGGGTCGGGGAAGGTTCGACGATTAGTTACGAGCCGGACGAAACCGACCCAAACGATATCGGGGATGGCAAAGGAATCATCACCGACGAGCAGGTTTTCGAGCCACGCTTTGGCTTGGGCATGCTGGGGCGCGGAAGGGCGGAATCCGTAGATGAGGATATTGGCGTCAATGAGCCACATGAGCCGGGCCGTTTAACGCTGCACGGGCAGGTGTTTGCGTATCCAAGCCTGATCTTCCTCTTCCTGAAGAGCTTGGTCGGCTTGTTTAAGATTGGTATATCCCGGCGCGAGCCAACCTTTGGCCGTGCTGACGGGAAGGCGGACGCGCCGGCGGGTATGGACAGGGCGGGCGGCGGCGGAGAGGCGCTGGCGGACGGAGTCCTCGATAAAGCGGGTGAGAGAGACGCCATTTTGGGCGGCGGCGGCTTTGGCGTCGCGCAGGAGCTGGTCGGCAAAGCGGAGGGTGGTTTGCATGGGGGGAAAGTAGGCGAGTGACAGATTTCTGTCAAGGGTGGGTTGAGGGCCGGGTCATTTCTCGACGGCGAATTCGAGGGTGATGACGGCTTTGACGGATTTTTCGATGGTGGTGGTGTCGTAGGCGCCGTCGTCGAGGGTTTCGGTGGAGTAGGGAGGGGTGATTTGGAAGACGCCTTGTTCGGCGGAGGTGAGGACGCCGACGTGGGAGCCGCTGTTTTCGGCCAGGGCGCGGGCGCGGGTGTAGCCGTTTTGGGTGGCTTTGGCGAGGAGGTCGAGCTTGAGTTTTTCGAGGCCGGTGAAGATGTACTCGGGGGAGCCGGATTGCATGATGACGCCGTCCTTGATGAGGTCGGTGGCGCGGAGGGCGAGGGTGGCGATGCGCTGGACGTCGGGGGAGGTGACGGTGACGTTTTGGCTGAGGGCGTAGTATTGGATTTCGTTGGTGAGCTGGCCGCGGGCGTCGCGGGCCATGATTTCATCGGTGGTGATGGCGGAAAAGGTGACTTCGCCGGCGGGGGTGTGCTGGGCGGCGAGGAAGGCGGAGACCTTGTCGCGGGCGGCGTCGAGGGCGGCGGC